>CALIGP010000042.1 GCA_938021455.1 uncultured Lewinella sp.
TGTACGTAGGCGGGCATATCGGCTTGCCGGTGCCTTAGGTAAATGGTTTCGTTTAGGTTCTTAAGGTTCATCTCTTCTTTCGTGCAGGAGAAGATGCTTAGCAGTACGAATATTGCTAGGACTGTTTTGAGTTTATTGAAATTCATGGTTGAAGGGGTTTATTTACGGGTGAAATTAAATTTGCGCCCGAAGTGTAACGACAGTAAATGGAACGAGTCTGCATTGTAGTTTTTTAACACGGTGTATTGAAGGTTGAAGTACCAGCCGGATCGTTTGGCCTCTTTGCGAAACCGCCCTATTCCAATGGCGATGGAGGGCGCGTAGTAGCTTCTGCCGGGAAAAGAAACGGTAGAGACGTCATCACTGACGACTTCGTAGGTAGTAGGTAGCACCGAGCGGTATAAACCCATTGGATTCAGCTCTACAAAAAACTCCCTGCTTTTAGCGTTTACCCTGCGGAGAGTTAGGCCGGAGTAAGCGAAGACCCCGTTCTGGGTTCGGGTGGCGAAATTCGTGGAGTAACCCAGGCTTCCGTTCAATAGCAGTTGGTGCTTGATCGTTTTCGGTCCTTTCCTTCTTTCCTTGATTTTGACCTTCTCTTTCCAGAGGTATTCTGCCCCGAGGTTAAGGCCGTGATTGGAAGATAGGTTGCCAAAGTATCCGGCTTTAAAATCAGTTTTTCCCAGGAAGGAGACGGGAGCCTCTTGCGCCGTAAGTTTAGCGGTAAACAAGAGTAGGATGATCGCAAGGTAGATGGGAAGTAGAGCGGAGCATAGGTAGTAGGCGTAAGGTTTCCCTCGTTCTCGTTTGATAGCTTGTCCGTAGCTCGTAAGAGAATAGAGGTGGGAAAACCTCGAAAGGCTTTGGGTTAAATTCATGGTTTCATTCATTTGGTTCTGTGGCAATAGTCGGGCAAATGCTACTGCCAGAGGTCCCAAAACCTTGAATTTCCACGAATCCGAACCTACGAGTGTGCCTTTCGGCACCCATTGGGGGTCATTCCCGTCAATTTTTTGAAAGCGGTATGAAAGGTGGTCTTTGAGGAGAAGCCGGATTCCAGCCCGATGGCCAGTAAACTGTAGTTGTCAAACTCAGCGCTTGCGATCATCGCTTTGACGGCCTCGACCCGGTAGCGATTGATGTAGGTCGAGAAATTGTCTCCCGTAATGGAGTTGACGAGTTGAGAAACATAACCGGGACTTATACCCAACATCTCTGCTACTTGAGCCCTGTCCAGCGTAGGGTCAAGATATATCCGCTCGTCGGCACAGAGTGTTTCCAGTTTTTTGAAATAGACATTTTCCTCTGTAAAAGAGGGCTCTTGCTTTTCCTCACTTTGCAGAGGAAGGGGTGAGGGTATGGAGAGGGCTGGTTTGATGGAGCCTGATTTCCACCTGCCGATCAAGGCCCTGATCTCTTCCTGGTCCTTGGATAGCTTGAATCTAAAGATGCCGACGTAGGTAATCCAGTGAATCAGAAAGCTGGCACTCAGCGCGATCGTTTTAAACACCCAGGCCAAGTCGATGAAGGAAAATAGAACAAAAATTATGGAGGAGACCCAGGAAGCCATAATGGCGAACACCCATAACCACAACTGGGTTAACCATCGTTCTTCCCGCGGACTATTCGCGTATTTGAGGAAGGAATAAGCGTAGAGTAAAACGCCCGGAATAAATGCCAAAATCAGCAGAAAGACACCAAGCTCGACGGCGTCGAATAGGGCCTTAACTATTATGGAGTCGGTAATTAAATCGGCAATCGCATGTAGCCCGCTAAGGGCAACGGAAGACACATGCGGAAGGAACCACCACCACCGTTTGCCAGAGCGCCGAAGCGGATGGTCTACTTGGTTAACAATGAAGAGGAGAATCAATACCGGAAAGAGTGCCCCCGAACTGAAAATGTCGATGATGAAAGGCAGGAAGTCTCTCGGGTAGTCTTCGGTGAACTCATAAGCCAGGCTAAGCATGGCAAAGGAAAGCCCGATTACGGCGTAGGCCAGGTATTTATTGGCATCGCTCTTGAAAATGGGCGACCTGAGAATTACCACGCCTAGCACGATTCCCTGAAATATAGCAATGCCGAAAAGGGCTGATAGTAGTGACAATGCCTTGGGTTTTGAGTGGGATAATAGGTCTTATATGGTAAGTCTAAAATTATTTATATCCGTATTTAGCGGCAAATTTAGGAACTCTTTAAGCTTCATCGATGCCTCACCAAGAAGAAGAACCAAGAAGTTGAAGATCAGACAATAGCGTATTTGGCGCAGCCGCAGGTGCAAAGCATCGTTTTTAGAGAGCCATGAATTTCTGACAAAGGGGAGACAACCTTCTCTTCAACATTGCTCTTTAAGAAGTCTTACTTTGCACCGGCGTCCGCGCCGTAATAGTCACTTAGTCAAGCAGTCAGATAGTACTACCTGACTTTTTGACTAACTGACTGCTTGACTTTTTGACTCCATACTATGTACGCTTCCCTCCGCCAAGCCGCTCAAGACCTCGAAAAAGCCGGTCAACTCCTCCGCATCAGCGCCGAAGTAGACCCCGATCTGGAGATGGCCGAAATCCACCGCCGTGTCTTTGCGAAAGGCGGGCCGGCGATCCTGTTTGAGAACGTAAAGGGGAGCCCCTTCCAGGCGATGTCTAACGTCTACGGCACAAAAGAACGGACGGACTTTCTCTTCCGCAAAACCCTGCCCAAAGTGAAAAAGGTGGTCGAGCTTAAGGCCGACCCCGCCAACTTTGCTAAAGACCCACTTCGGTACGCCGGCGCACCCTTTACCGCTTTGAGTGCCTTACCCCGCAAGCACCTCAATCCCGCCATTAAATACGCCCAGACGACGATCGATCAACTCCCGCTGGTCAAGTCCTGGCCACAAGACGGCGGCGCCTTCGTCACCCTCCCGCAGGTGATGACCCTGCCGCCGGGAAGCCGTAAACCGATGCAATCTAACATCGGTATGTACCGGATTCAGCTGACGGGCAATGACTACGCCACCAACAAAGAAATTGGCCTGCACTACCAATTGCACCGGGGCATTGGCAACCACCACACGGAATACCTGAAGTCCGACGAGCCCTTCCGTTGCAGCATTTTTGTGGGTGGCCCGCCGAGCCATGCTTTCTGCGCGATCATGCCGCTGCCGGAGGGCCTGAGCGAGATGACCTTCGCCGGTATGCTGGCCGGCCGCCGCTTTGGCTACGCCTGGGATCGGGACTGGTTGTTGTCGGCCGATGCCGACTTCGTCATCACCGGTACCATCCGCAAGAGCGGAATGATGCCCGAAGGTCCCTTCGGCGATCACCTTGGCTACTACAGCCTGCAGCACCCTTTTCCCGTCATGGATGTCGAAACTGTCTGGCACCGCAAAGACCCCATCTGGCAGTTCACCGTAGTGGGGCGTCCGCCGGCGGAAGACAGCCAGTTCGGCTACCTTATTCACCAGATTGTAAAGGACCTCACGCCGGGGGAATTCCCCGGCATCAAACAGATCAATGCCGTTGACGAAGCCGGTGTTCACCCGCTACTGCTGGCCATTGGCTCTGAGCGATACATGCCCTTCCGGGAAGACGGGCAAATGCTCGTGCCAGAGGAGATCATCACGCAGGCGAATCGTATCATCGGCAGTGGACAGACGAGCCTGGCCAAATACTGTGTCATTGCCGACGGTAGCAACGATCCTGAACTCGATGCAGACGATCAGCCCGCCTTCTTTCAGCACGTGCTGGAACGCTTTGACCCT
>CALIGP010000043.1 GCA_938021455.1 uncultured Lewinella sp.
TTGTGCTGAATGTGGAAGCAGATGAATTCTGCTACTTCAGCGGGAATGTCTACTTCGGTAGACAAGGCCTTAGAGTTCAGGATCGCCATGCGGGTCTCCAGTGCTGGCATGCTAAGGTCTGCACTCAGGCCCCATTGGAACCGACTGCGCAGACGTTCTTCAATGTCCAACTCAATAATTGGACGGTCACAGGTCATGACTACGGCCTTGTTGTTTTGGCGCAGAACGTTGAACAGGTTGAAGAATACATCCTGCGTTTTCTTCCGTTTAACGAGTTGCTGAATGTCATCGACCAGTAAGACGTCTACATTCTGGTACCAGTTAACCAAGTCATTAGTGGTGTTCGAGCCGATGGAGCTAACGAGTTGGTTAGTAAAAGTATCGGTGCTGACGTACAAGACTGCCTTCTCCGGAAACTTATTACTGATGTAATTGCCAACGGCCTGCAGCAAATGGGTTTTGCCAAGTCCTACATTGCCGTGAATCACCAACGGATTAAAAGCGGTGTTGCCTGGGTTGTCGGCAACTGCCTTAGCGGCGTTTCTGGCCAGGCTATTGCAGTCTCCCTCAATGAAGTTATCGAATGTATAGCGAGTGTCTAGGTTTGAGGGAATCCGCGGGCGCTTTACTCCGGGGATAACAAAGGGGTTGCCGGGGGCTGGCTGATGTCCCGGAATGCTACCGTTAGACTTTCCGTTTTTTGTGCTTGTAGAAGTGGCCTTTTCTTGGCGATTGGGGTTGATCCGATACTGTAGCCGGCCAGAAGTTCCGAGTGCCTGATTTAGGCTCGTTTTGAGCACATCTATGTAGTGCTCCTCTAGCCATTCATAAAACAGGCGGTGGGGCACCTGGATCGTTAATTCGTTGCTTTCCAACGCAACCGGGCGAATCGGTGCAAACCAAGTTTGAAAACTTTGGGGATCGACGTTCTGTCGAATGGTTTGCAGACAATTATTCCAGATGAGGGTGTGATCCATTTTGTATCCCAGTTGCACGTTTATAGCGTTCCGGTCGGGCCTGTTCAGCCGACAAGTTAAGAGTAAAAGTTTCTGAAGGTCAGTAAGTTAAAGACGATGGAGTATTGAGGCTTGACTGCCGAGGATTAGGTGTTCAACTTGCGTAGTCATTGGGCAAATCCTCTCAAAACGTTTCTACTCCGACCACCGTTGTTCTAACGGCGGACAGCAAATATGCGGAGAAAAGAGGCACCCTTGCAAGGAAATCACTGCTTATTTCTTCAGAATTATCTTTGGCGGGCTTTATCAGCCAAATCGGCAACTTTGTCATAAGCAGTTCGCGATTAAACATCAATCTATACCCGCAAATTATTGCAAGCTACGCAGCGTCGAAGTTTGCCTCCGGGGAAGGTGACGTCCATTCGGCCAAGGCGTAAACCTCCAAATCCGACTTGATTGACGATTACGGGCTCTCCTTTGAGGTTGGGAACTTCCACCGGGGCGTCCAAAAAAGTATGGGTGTGCCCCCCCAGAATAATGTCGATGTCGTTGGAGGTCGCAGCCAGTTCAATATCATCTACTTTGTCTTCCCGGTATTTGTAGCCAAGGTGGCTTAAGCATATGACTAGGTCACATTTCTTTTCGTTCCGTAGCAGGCTGGCCGTAGCGTGGCCTTTTTCTAGTGGATCCTGATAGTCCGTTTTACCGTAGAGTTCGTCTGGCACCAGGCTTTTCAGTTCTATGCCGAGGCCAAAAACACCAATCTTGATACCGCCTCGGTTAAATACTTTGTAGGGCATCGTTTTCCCTTCGAGGGGCGTCCCCTTAAAGTCATAGTTGGCACAGAGCATGGGGAAGTTTGCGTGGCCCATTTGTGTGACCAGGTTTTCCATGCCGGAATCAAAATCGTGGTTGCCAATCGTAGAGGCATCGTAGCCCATCTGGCTCATCAGTTTCATCTCCAGCTCTCCCGCAAAGAAATTAAAGTAGGGCGTTCCCTGAAAGATGTCACCACTGTCCAATAGGATGACGTTGGGTTCCGCAGCCCGAACTTGCTGAATCAGCCGCATCCGCCGAACGGCGCCTCCACGGTTGGCGTTCCTGCCACCGTCGTCCGGAAAAGGTTCAATCCGGCTGTGCCAATCATTAGTGTGCAGGATGGTGAGCCTGGGGGAAGGCTTGAGGATATTGGCGGAGACCAGTCCGGGCACCATTAGTAATCCACCGCCAACGGCAGCTTTACGGATGAAGAAGCGACGATTCATGGAGCGTTGATTTAGGAGGTGGGCGCCGGAGCGCAGGTGCAATGGGAGGAAAAGAGAGCAGTGATTATTTGCGCAACGACATTCGTTTGCCCTCTGCCTTAATGCTAATGGGGGCAGTTGCTTTAGCCGCATACTCGATGAGGAGGTCACGAACCTTTTCGTTGCTGGCGATCTGGGGTTTCCCCTTTACCATCGACGATCCGCTTCCGCCATTGGCAACATAGTCTACCGTGGCGACCAAGTATCGGGCGCTAGGGTCAATCTCTTGTCCGGAGACCTTTACCATCAGTTGCTCTTTTCTCAGTTGTACGCTCAACTCTTCGCTAACGGGCCAGCCGCCTGAGTTGGCAATGTGGCTGATGAAGGCTTTCATCTCTGCGCCGGAAAGGTCCAGTAAGACTAATTCATTGTCGAAGGGCATCATTTCATAGATCTCCGAAACGAGCAATGGACCCGTCCCGATTTCCCGAACCCGAATACCGCCGGAGTTTCCAGTAGCAAAAGCAATGTCTCTATCCGGGAAGCGGTCTTTCGCTGCGGCCATCATCAGGTCAGCCATCCAGTTCCCAATGGTGCTTTCGGCTCCTTCTTTAGTCAAGGGAGTCGCGAGTGTTGCCAGCTGACGATTCATTTTAGCATCCAACTGCGCCTTGTAGGGAGCAATGGTGGCGGTCATCTTTGCTGTTCCGTCATCCCCCTGCACCTGCGCGCCGTCGCCCGCATTCATGTCCTTGGTGATGTTGTATAAACGGGGCTGCACACTTGGCGCAGACAGGGAGCCACAACCGCTGCTGAACAGGAGGCACAACGAAGCTATATATATAAGGTAGTGTTTCATCGGGGGTAAGATAGTGTGCAGGTAGTATACTTTCGCTGGCCAGGGCCAGCTACTAAGTTAAGTTAACAAATTCTCTTTAGGCTCGCTACGCGGAGCCAGGAAGAGCAAAGCCCAGCCTGCTATGAAAAACACCCCGCCGACGGGAGTGATGGGCCCCAGGAAACCTACGGCTAAACCATGTACTTCCCGTAAAGCGAGTAGATAGAGCGAACCAGAAAACAGAACAATGCCCAGTACAAAACAAAGGGCAGACTGCCGTAAACGTTTGTTGTTCAGCCAGCTTTTACCTTTGAGCGCTACCAAAAGCCCAATGGCGAACGTATGGTAGAATTGGTAGCGAACGCCCGTTTCATAGGTCGCCAGTGCTTCTGGAGTTAGGAGTGATTTAAGGCCATGCGCACCGAAAGCGCCCAGGGCAACTGCTAGCGCTCCCAGCAGGCCCACTAAACGTAATGTTCTTTGCATGGGGCGAAGGTAAGCCCCTTTGCTGGCTGCTATGATCGGACTACCGTCAAACTTACCTAAATTGCGGCCTTTAAAGCAAAAAATCTACCATCATGAAAGCATACGTATTCCCCGGGCAGGGCGCCCAGTTTAGTGGCATGGGTAAAGACCTTTTTGATCTAAGCACGGAAGCCAAAGCACTTTTCCGTCAGGCAGATGACGTGCTGGGCTACTCCCTGAGCAAGGTCATGTTTGAAGGAAGTGAAGACGAATTGCGGGAGACCAAAATTACCCAGCCGGCCATCTTTACCCATTCCGCGATTACCTATTTGGTCGCGGAAGAAATTGAACAGCCAACGGCCGTTGCTGGGCACAGCCTCGGAGAGTTTTCCGCTCTGGTAGCCGCCGGTGCACTCGACTTTGCCTCCGCTCTTCGCCTCGTCGCCGAGCGGGCCCTGGCCATGCAAGCTGCAACGGATGCGGTGCCTGGTACCATGGCTGCCGTCCTGGGGCTCGATGACAGTATCATCGAAGACGCTTGTGCCGCCATCGAAGAAATCGTCGTT
Source organism: uncultured Lewinella sp. (assembly GCA_938021455.1). Lineage (GTDB taxonomy): Bacteria > Bacteroidota > Bacteroidia > Chitinophagales > Saprospiraceae > Neolewinella. Next base: position 4,070 of record CALIGP010000043.1, read on the forward strand.
CCCGCTAACTACAACACCAATGGTCAGCTGGTGATCTCCGGCTCTGTAGAAGGCGTAGAAAAAGCCAGCAAAATTCTGACCGACCTTGGCGCACGTCGTGTGGTGCCGCTGCCCGTAGGTGGAGCCTTTCATAGCCCGCTGATGCAACCCGCTCAGGATCGCCTCAAAGCCGCTATCGAAGAAGCACACTTTCGTCCACCAGCCTGTGAAATTTACCAGAACACGGACGCTCAACCCAGTACGGATCCTTCCATCATTAAATCAAAGCTGATCGATCAACTTACCAGCCCGGTGCGTTGGACACAGACTATCGAAAACATGAAAGCCGCTGGCCTGAATGATTTCGTCGAAGTAGGAGGTAAAGGGAAAATTATCGCCGGTTTGATCCGTAAGGTGGATCGGGGACTGAACGTGGTACAGCTTTAGGTTGGGCGTTTGGTCCGTTGGTCTTTTGGTATGTTGGTCTTTTGGGCTGCCGCGAGGGATACGCAAGGCTGCTGAGCAGCCGGGCTTTAGGCGGCAGTAAAACCGTGGTAATCCATCGAGAATAAAGTACTGTCGCGCAGCGACCTCCAAAGTGCGGTAGCCCAAAAGACCAAAGAACCAAAGAACCAAAATACTAATTACTCTTCCGTCGATTCAACTCATCTCGAATCTCGGCTGCCCGTTCGTAATTCTCTTGGCTAAGAACTTCTTCCAGCATGTGGTTCAACTCGCCCACGTTAAAACTGGAGAGCGTATCCTTCTTTTTTTCTGGTTGGCGATCCGCCATTTCCAGATTGTCGGCCTCATCCGCTTCCTCATCTCCCTCGAGTACGATTCCGGCGGATTCCAGGATGTTCTCATAGGTGTAGATCGGGCATTCAAACCGGGTGGCCAGCGCGAGTGCGTCGCTGGTTCGGCTGTCTACTTCAATGATCTCTCCGTCCCGGTCGAGGACGAGGCGAGCGAAGAAAATGCCTTCCCGTAGGTCACTGATGATTACTTCCCGTAGCTCCGTGCGCAGGGTTTCAAGGGTGTTTTTGAATAAGTCGTGGGTTAATGGACGCTGCCCCTGCATGCCCTCAATGGCAATGGCAATGGCCTGTGCTTCCGTGCTGCCGATGATGACGGGTAAGCGGCGGGGGCCACTAAGTTCGCCTAGCACTACGGCATAGTTGGCGGACTGGGTCACGCTACGACTAATGGCCATCACCTGAAGCTCGATCTTATTCATATACTGCTACTCTCTACTGGTGTTAACTAACGCCAGCACCTTTAGTTAGGTTGATGATACGGGGCGCGTTCCCTTTCGGGGCGGCGAAGATACAAAAATCAACGTTCCTAAACCTCGGTTTTTGCTCTTTGCCAGAGGACCTCCATTTCGGAGAGCGGCATCTCGCTTAAGCCGCCATTACCAGCGGCCTGTTCTACAAACTCAAAACGCTTGCGAAACTTCATATTCGTCCGTTCCAGAGCTGTTTCCGGGTCAATACCCTTCCAGCGGGCGTAGTTGATGAGACTAAAGAGTAAATCACCGAATTCTTCTTCTTGATGACGTTCCGTTTCTGCTTCGTGAAACTCCTCCATTTCTTCCCTAACCTTATCCCAGACCTGCTCCACATTATCCCAGTCAAAACCAAACTGAGCCGTCTTCTCCTGCATCCGCATGGCCTTCACCATAGCGGGGAGCGCCGTGGGCACCCCTGACAGGACCGTTTTCTTTCCTTTACCCGCGGCTAACTTGATCTTCTCCCAGTTTTGCTTAACGGCCTCTTCGTCCTCCGCCACAACGTCTCCGTAAATGTGTGGGTGCCGCTCGATCAGCTTATCACATACCGTATTGAGCGCATCGGCGATGTCCCATGCACCTTGCTCACTGGCGATTTTGGCGTAGAAGACCATATGTAACAGTAGGTCGCCAATCTCTTCTTTGATGCCGTCCAGATCCTCCTTCAGCAATTCATCGGCCAGCTCATAGGTTTCTTCAATGGTGAGCTTCCGGAGAGAAAGGAACGTTTGCTTCCTGTCCCAGGGGCATTGCTCCCGGAGTTCATCCATAATGGTCAGTAAGCGTTGGAAAGCGGTAAGTTGAGCTGTCATGGTGCAAAGGTAATGTGTCTTATATTTAGGCGTCTCTATCTACAGCCCACAAATGTTCAAAGTCGTTAATGCATTATTTCGTACTTACCTCGGTCGATACCGTAGGGAGCTCGCTATGCACTACGAAGACCCTTTGGCTTTGCAGCAAGAGGTACTGGACCACATCCTGCGAACGAACCGGAATACTTCTTTTGGCAGGGAGCATGATTTCCATGCAATCATTAAGGACACCAGGCGCTTCTCGGCAGAAATCCCCGTAAGGACCTACGAAGAACATCTGCCATATCTGAAGCGAGTATTGGCAGGAGAGAGCCGGGTACTGGTGCACGACGATCCGGACTGGGTGTCCACTACCAGCGGAACGACCGGCGCTACGAAGTATTTACCAGTAGCACATACTTCCATCCGGGACATTCACCTGAAGGGGAGTTGGATGAGTCTGGCCTGCCTTTACGAAAAAGACGAAGAATTACATGTTTTCGGTTCCAGGAATTTGCTGATCGGGGGCGCACTCAAGGGCTTACACCCCAGCCTAAATCTTCCCCAGGGAGACATCAGCGCGCTCATCATCAACTCCATTCCCCGAATCATGCGACCGTTCTACATCCCGGATGTAGAGCTGGCCACAGCGATTAATTATGAGGAGAAGATTGAGAAGATCGCTCATCTGGCGGCTGAAGAACAGGGCATCACGGTGCTGGGCGGTGTACCGACCTGGAACTTGCCGCTCTATCGGAGAATACTCGAAATTCATGGCGGAGAGAATATGCTGGATGTCTGGCCGGAGGCCAGAGTGTTTAAACATGGCGGAGTCAACTTCGCTCCCTATCGTGCAGAATTTGAAAAACTCTTTCCTGCTAAGAATTTCATCTTTCAGGAGATTTACAACGCAACGGAAGGCTTCTTCGGCGTTCAGGATCGGGACGACCTGAGAACGATGCTCTTGCTGCTCAATGCGGGCGTCTATTACGAATTTGTAAAATGGGAAGATTACCAACGTGGCAGCCGATATACAGTACCGATTGATGGGGTCAAGACCGGAGAGGTATACGTGATGATCATTACCACTCTGGCCGGTTTATATCGTTATCCGATGGGTGACCTGATTGAATTCACGGAGACGAACCCATACCGGCTAAAAATCCTTGGCCGTACGCAGGAGTTTATCAATGCTTTTGGGGAAGACCTCCTGCGTTCAGAGGCCGAGGGAGCCTTAATGGAAGCCTGTTCAATGACGGGGGCAAGTGTGCGGGATTTTACCATCGGCCCGGTCTATATCGGGGTAGACAAACCCGGGCGCCACCACTGGGTGGTGGAGTTTGAGCAGACTCCCGCTGATCTGGAGCAGTTCAACCAACACCTTGATCAAGCACTCATCGAGGCCAACTACAACTATGCCGCCAAACGGAGTAACAACTTCGCCATCAGTCGCCACGAGTTAACCGTTGCGCCTCCCGGTTTTTTCCGGGACTGGCTAAAGAGCAGAGGGAAACAAGGCGGACAACACAAAGTGCCTCGCCTGTCCAATGACCGAAAGATATTGGAAGGTGTGTGCCAGCGGCTTCAATCATAAACGTAACCCTCCCATCCACGATCTACCGTAAAATGACAGAATTCTAGTATTGCCCCATCCGCGTTCATCCGCGCAATCCGCGATCCTGATTTA
>CALIGP010000044.1 GCA_938021455.1 uncultured Lewinella sp.
GCGTCGGCGATGGTGTGCCAGCGCAGGATGTCTTTTATGTCCGCAATCGGGGTAGTTGTCAGAAAGCGCTGCAATGCCGCCATGTAGCGGGGCTGGGTAACGATAAGAGTGTCCGGAGCCTCATCCAGGCCCAGGTCGCTAAGAAATTTCTTTACGTTCATGGAAGGAATCATGGCTTCCGTCTCTTCAAGTGTGTGCCGATTATTAAAATTGCGGGCATCCCGACTCTCTACCTTATCGAGGCGTGGCTCAGCCAGCTTGGTTTCCAAGTCCAGAATTTTTTGGGCAGAGGCGTCCGCTACGGGGGCTTCGTCGCCCAGGAATTGTAGCATCCGGGAGACGTGGTTTACGTACTCTTCGCGGATTTCTATCGACTTATCGTCCTCGTCCAGGTAGAAGTCGCGGTCTGGCAAGCCAAGACCGTTCGGGCCAACGTAGGCACCATTGACGGAACTGTTACTCAAATCAGGAAAGGACGACAGGCTGATAAAGGGGTGGCCTACGTTAGGGTTAGTGGCTAAAACAGTCTGTAGATCGGCAACCGATTGAATGCCCTCAATGTCCTTCAGAGCTGAAGCCAGTGGCGATACGCCGAGTTCGTTGCGCGCGTCCATGTTAAGCTTTGTGTCGAAGATGGCCAGTGCCTTGGCCTGGTCCGTGTCGGCAGCGTACTTACCATCTGTTTTGGCTTTATCCAGGATAGCAAGTACGTCAGCATCCGTTGCTTTGGTGAGTACGCCGAAGCCTCCCCAGATGGTTCGGTCGGCGGGGATTTCGGTTTCCTTGACCCAGTTGCCGTTGACGTAGCTGTAGAAATCGTCCTTCGGATCGACTTCGGTGTCCATGTTGTCCAGGATGATCCCGTGGGGGCCATCATCAATGGAGGAAGTAGTGGTGGTTGGGTCACTGCCGCAAGCAGTGAGGGCCAGGGCGAGTGTCGCCAGCAAAAATTGGTTAAATCGTTTCATGTTGATCCGGTTTGTTAAGGCAAATAATGTTCGCGCGAAATTACAACGGTCCCAGAGGGCTACCAGCCTTAATCGATGAATCAGCTACCTCGCTGACGAAAGCTACGTCTAGATTTCGACGAACGATGCCAGAGCCAGGATCAAAATGCAGGTCTTTTCAGACCAGCATATAACAACAACCTTTCTTTTCCTACAAATCAAACCCAATATCCCCCCGGTAATTCACGCCCTCAAATTGAATTTTTTTAGCGTTGGCATAACTCAGTTCCAAGGCTTCCTCGAAAGTGTCACCGTAACTGGTGACGGCCAGAACGCGGCCGCCGCTGGTGACTAATTCTCCCGCTTCGTTCAGCGCGGTACCTGCGTGGAAGACCATACTTCCCTCTACCTCGTCTAGCCCCGTGATGAGTTTACCTTTTTCATAGGCGGCGGGGTACCCGCCGCTGACGAGCACAACCGTAGCCGCCTGCCGCTCGTCCATTTCAACGGTAGCGGTGGCTAGCTCTCCGTCGGCCATTTCCAGGCAGAGTTGCATCATATCGGAATCAAGCCGAGCCATGACGGACTGGGTTTCCGGATCGCCCATCCGGCAGTTATACTCAATGACGTAGGGCTCATTATCTACCGAGATCAACCCAATGAAGATGAAGCCTTTGTAATCCAGATTTCGTTTCTGGATACCTTTCATGGTTGGCATGATGACCCGTTGCTCGACCTTTGCCATCATATCCGCGTCCACAAAAGGTGGATGACTCACGGAGCCCATGCCCCCTGTATTCGGGCCAGTATCCCCCACCCCGATGCGCTTATAATCTTTAGCCACGGGGAGCACACGGAAGTTTTTACCATCGGATAGCACGAAGACGGAAAACTCAATTCCGTCGAGAAAGTCTTCTACGACAACTTCGGCACTGGCGTCACCGAACTTCCCGCCCAGCATATCCTTGAGTTCGGCCTGCGCCTCTCCTACGTCATTAAGGATTACAACCCCTTTCCCGGCAGCAAGGCCGTCGGCCTTGAGCACGATGGGCGGCTCGCGGGTTTCGAGGTAAGCCAGGCCTTCCGTCAGGGTTGCGGCAGAAAAAGACTGGTAGCCCGCTGTTGGGATGTTGAATTCCGCCATGAACTCCTTGCCGTAGGCCTTACTTCCTTCCAGCTGCGCAGCTTCTGCGCTGGGCCCGATGAAGCGGACGTGCTTGAGCACATCCTCTTTAGCGAAAAAGTCTTGAACGCCTAAGACCAATGGCTCCTCCGGGCCACAAACAACCAGGCTGATGTTCTTCTCCAGTACCGTCGCCTTCAGCGCCGAAAAATCCTTAGGGCTCACGGATAGGTTAGTACCGAATTCAGCCGTTCCGGCGTTTCCCGGAGCAATGAATAAAGACTTACAGAGGGGGCTTTGGCTCAGTCGCCAGGCGAGTGCATGTTCGCGGCCGCCGCCGCCCAGGAGAAGGACATTCATAAATAATACTGGTGGTTCGCCGCGAAGGTAATCACTTCGCCTTATTCGCCTCCATCATGTAGTAAATGATTGCCGCGAAAAGAACAACAACGGAGCCTCCAAGGATCCACATGTTCAGCATTCCGCCTCCCTTCGTGACGGTAGTCACGATTTCGTACGTCAGCCAAGACAGCATCAGCGTGGTAATCAATCGAATCACTGCAATCAACTGCAGGGCGATCCGGTGTTGGGCGGCGGCGTTCTCTTCCGTAATGGTTACGGGGTAATTAAACCATTTAAAACTACTCTTCGTCGTTAGCTCCAGCACGTAGAATAGTACAAGATTGATCGCTGGTAAGATCCATAGGGTAAGTTTAGAGCCAAATCCGTCCGCCTCTCCCCTACCATTAAAGTGGATCGGGATGGTTTCGGGTAGTGCGCCATAGTTAAAGGCGACTACCGCAAAGCCAAGGATAACGGCTGCAAGGGGAATGATGCGATACATCCCTTCGGTCATGGGGTTCACAACAGCGTGGCGGGGGTCTTTATCAGTATTCAGTAGGCTCATTAGTTCAGGATTTCATCCGTCCCCAAGTAAAGCTTATTTTTCGTGTAATACCAATGTCTTTCGGCGGGTAGCTTCATTCTATCGATAATCGTCTCTCCTTCCAGCAAAATATACTCTCCGGTTCCAGGGCCGTCCTTCTCGTGGTAGAAGGCATATCCGCTCATTGCGTAAGTCTCCTGGTCGAAATAGAAAAACCAGACATCCTTTCCGGTTTCCGGGGCGTAGTGTACTTCGAGTTCCAGCATTTCTTTATCGTCAAACCAGACTTTATGGACGTTGGGCTGCAGCATTGTTCCGGCATCTTCCAGCTTCATTGGCAGGCCGAACAGGTAGGTGTAGTAATCCCGCATGGTCAGCGTCCGATCCTCCGTAAGTCGAAGTTTTTCCCTTTTTTCATCGCTGATATCCATGTTTCCGTTCAGGCTAAAGGAATAGGTCCCTTCGAGATACCGCAGCTGCACTTTATCCCGGCCACGGGTTTGCTGCAGGTCAAAGTCAGCGGTGTGTGGATAGAGGGTCAGGCGGGTATGGCGAACACTATTGTCCGGCCGGCTTTCTGCCAGTTGCAGTAGGTGAGACCGCTTCCCCCATTGCCGGTCAGGATCATGATACTGTAGGGAACGGGCCAATAAGGAGTCCGCCGATATTTCCGTTAGCTCCCGCGTCCAGTCTTTAAGGCTTTGCTCATTCATACGGATGTAATGCTCGTTACCCGCCTCCCGGGCCAGTTCAAGACTACGTTGCATGAGCCTTTTGCCCTTATCCTCATTTCCCAATTTATATTCAATGATGGCCTGGTAGCGGGTACGGCCAAACTGCTCCTTTTTCTTAGCCGCCCAGCGGTCCATCCAGGCTTTGGCTTTCGTCAGGCTCATACCATTATCGAGGTAGTAGCGGGCAATGGAGTAGTATTCGTTTGGGTCTCCGGCGGGGTTGAGGTGCTGGGCTGCCCGGTCAGCGACCTGATCTTCGGTGGGTAGAGAGATGGGCAGGCTCAGCCGCTGCCATTCCCATTCCAGGGTGAGGTCCACAGATTGAGGGTTAACGTTTAGCCAGCGGTACTCAAGCGTCTCTATGCGTTCGGTTAACTTTCGGGGCTTAGCCGGCACCCGGACGAGGTCATGGCGATGATCGTAGTCGCGCGCGCCCCAGTTCTCCGAATCGCTGTTGATTACCCAGGTCCAGTTACCTTCCTTTTCTGGCACCAGAAACAAAGAATAAGAGCCTTCCGGAATCTCGGTTTCCCCAATGGTAACCGGTCCGTCAACCGTAAGAATGGTATTCTCATTGGCGCCCGCCCGCCAAATTTTTGACCAAGGCAGCAGGTCCCCAAAAATGACGCGGCCCCGTACGTTGGGTCGGTGATAGGTGACTGACAGATTGGTGTAGCCTACCTCAACTTTCGTTTCCGCTGCCGGGCTGGCGGCGGGTGCAACAAACTGAGCTGAAAGGAAAACAGGAAAGAAGAAAGGCAGTAAATAAAGTAGTTTCATGGTTTTTCGCTGAGATATTTGGACGGCACAAAGCGCCGTTCCATCAAGTAAACCTACCGTTCACCTTATTTAGTTCACAAGGCGTCCGTTTTTTCCTTCTTTTTATGGTCAGGAGTTAACGGTCTGCGCTACGCGCTTTTTCAACACAAGGAACACAAAGGCACAAAGAGCACATAGGAGAGATTGCCCGTTAATGACTGCGTTTGGCGGTCAAATTAGTTCAAAACAATCGTTAAGCCATGATCACTCTCCTGATCATGCTGGACAACCTTGCCCTCGTCCTTTTCTTTGCACCTGCGGCCGCGCCCTATTTTGCCGTCACGAAGGCTAACGCCCGCTCATCCATCCAGTTATGCTTTTTCCCCTTCAGGGCAAAGCCAACGTGCCCGCCCCAGTCGGGCGTTTCCAGCGTAATGAGTGGATGCGTTTTGGCCAGTTCATGTGGGTTACAGGCGTCGGGGACAATGGGATCGTTAGTGGCGTTAACGATTAGCACCGGAGCAGTGGTGCCCCCCACAAAATTACCGGAAGAGAGGTAGGCATAGTAATCGTCCAGATTATCATAATCGCTGATACAGAGAGAGGTAAGGCGATCAAAATCCCGCCAGCACTTCACCTCCTGGAGGCGGCTAAAGTCTACCCTGCCTGGGAATTGCTGCTCCTTAGCCATAATCTTTGCCGTCAGCGAGCGTCGAAACTTGATGCGGTAAATCCAGTTGTCTTTCCGGTCCAGGCTATCGGCGCTGTGCCCGATAAAAACGGGAGCAGAAAAAGCAACACCGTGGGTTACTTCCTTCGGGCGATTCTCCCCCATCGTCCCAAGATACTTCAGCGTCAGGTTCCCCCCCATGCTGTAGCCTACGAGTACAATGCGATCAAATTGCCCCGTTGCCAGCGCGTGATTAACCACCGTTTCCACATCTTCCGTCTGCCCGTGGCTGTAGAGCTTAGGGGTGCGGTTCATTTCTCCGGAGCAACTCCGACAGTTCCAGGCCAGGGCATGCCAGCCCTGTTGGTGAAAAAACCTGGCGGCACCCGCTACGTACACTCTCTTGCTGTCTCCTTCCAGGCCGTGACTCAGGATGACGAGTTGACGACTCTCGGCATGGTCCAGCCAGTCCAGGTCCAAAAAGTCACCGTCCGGGGTATCAATCCGTTCGCGGCGATAATCAATGACTACGCTTCGGAAGAGGTTGGGGGCGATGGTTTGGTAGTGAGCCTGTAGGCGTTGGGGGAAGGTCATGGGTAGACGGTAGAGTTGTAGACGGAAGTTTGGTAGTCGGTAGATGGTAGTTCTGTAGATGCAGGACTTGAGCGCAGCCATCGGACCAAATCAGACCGCCCGAGCCACTTCACCATAAATAAGGTCTTCTTCTACCCGGCAGGTTATTGCAGAGTCGTAGTCAAGAGTGCCATCAGCGTGGTAATCGTAAAACGTACCAACGTCACCGATGGCGAAGGGTTTAAATTCATACTGGCGGACGTATCGACCGCGGTCTCCGTCCTCCAACCAGATAACGTTTGGGGGCAATTCTTCCTGCATCGTTTATCTTTTTACCGCTCCTACCGTAAACCACTCCCGGCCAGACCGGGCGGGTAAAACCGTAGCGCTAATGGCCCCTTCGGCAATCACGAAGTACTCTTCAATATCGGTTTCCGGAAGGCTTAGACTGTAGTTCCCGTCGGCTACGGCCTTTAGCTGACTGTAAGTAAAACCTCCCCTACCCTTTGGCCGGTGCGCAACCCAAACGGCAGGACTTGCCTGACCAGTCTCCAGCGTTACGGAGACAGTAACTTCTTCGCCGTCCTTCGTAGCCGTATGATCTGCGATACCTGGCGGTGGCTTCTGAAACAACTTGTGAGCCGCTAAAAAAGCGCCCCGTTTCTTAAAAAATTCGTCGACCCCAATCACTTTACCTCCGGTCACATCCACCGTACCGTGGTAGTTCTGGGTGTAGGTCTCCGTAGGGTACAGCGGGTTAGGCTCTTGTACGACCTGCGGGGTGATGACGGTTCGAATTTTTTCCGCCCGTTCCTTGTACAGCCCGCTGGTGAACTGTTCTTCATAAATGGTCTGCAAGTGAGCGACGTACATTTTCCGAAAAAGTGGTTTATCCAGCAGCCGCAAGATCAGGGGGCGTTGCTCGTTTCGGTCCGAAAAATGGAGGAAGGGACTTAGCTCTACCAGTTCCTTATCGGTAAGAATCTGCTTCTTGTCGACCAGGCGGAAGCCGCCTGCACTCAGGTTGAGATCCCAGATAACCGGTCTCCAGTAGCCCGAAGCATCTTTAAACAAGTAGTAGTTGTGGCAGAAAGCACCAAGATAACTGTCCAGGTTAGACATGGCGTTATTGAAGGCGAGCATCCAGAGCGTCTCATCGACATTCATGACTTTAGATAGGTCTACCTTCTCATTGCTTACGGATTTAGCCAGGTCCATGAGTTCCAACCAGCCGTGATCCGACTTTTTAATCTCATAGCGGGCAGCATAACAGGCAGAATCCTGACCGAGGTAAGCGAGGCTTGCGCCCAGTCCTGGCGGGCAGCTGGAGGGCGGTGCGTCTTTACTCTCTGGGTCACACTTGATGAGCAGGCCTTCTTCGGAAGCAAACTCTTCCGACCAAAAAAGCTCATCGACTGATTCGGTCAGGTTATACATCCCGAAGTAGTCTCCATCAACGGTTAGCCGGGCGAAGTTACAGTCAGGGGCCGCGACGTAGTCACGGGCAATTTGGTAGGACAATGCTTCCCGCAGGAAGCTGGGGTCTCGGAAGACGTTGCTTAGCTTCAGCGTCCGGTAGCGGCCATCCACGCGCTGGGCCTTGTCCGTGTAGGATACTTTAATGTTGAACGGCAACTTCTTTTTTTCCTCCCTGGCGGGGGAAAAGTAAGAGCTGTTTCCCTTGAGGCGTACCCCAACACTATCGTAGGTCACCCCGTCGACACGCAGGGTCGCCAGCGTCCGTTTACTGAGATTATTCTTTTTCCAGGAGTTGAGTTTTTTCTTCCAGTGAGGATCGTGCATCTCCAATTCGACCTCCACAATTCGCTCTAGATCATAGAGATCTTTTTGGGCGCGGACGCAGGTGCAAAGGAGAATTGCAAGGGCAATGAAAGTGAAACGTAGAAAAGCACTCATTCTGGTGGTGGATAGCTTAAGGTCCGTGAAGGTAATGTATGTTGAACAGGAACGCGGCACCGAAGGTAAATATGTTGTCAAGCGTCGGTTTGTCGTTCTATTCGATCACCTTAAAATGAACACAAAGCCCCTTCCAGGATTTATAAAAGTTATGCCCCCATTCTTCCGCCTCATCGTCGCTTTCAGTTTATCCCTCATTGCCTTTGGTGCCCTGCGGGCACAAGGGCTGGCGCTCGACCTCCCAGCCTTCAATCAGGCCAGTCTCTCCCACCAGCAAACGGCGATGCTCACCCTCGGCGGCTGGGCGGTGGCCAACATTGCCGTGGGTGTAAGTCTTCAGGGTAGTGCCGATGGATCCACCAAACACTTCCACCGCATGAATGCACTGTGGAACACCGTCAACCTCGGCATCGCCGGCCTGGGCTATCTCACCACCATCAAAAGCGACCCGGCTGGCTGGGATCTGGCGACTAGCCTCAGCAAACACCAGAGCTTTCAGAAGGTCCTCCTCTTCAACACCGGACTCGACGTCGGCTACGTCCTCGGCGGGCTTTACCTCACCGAGCGGGCCAAACGCCCCGGCGTCAACGCCGACCAGCTCAAAGGCTTCGGGCAGTCCATCATGCTGCAAGGGGCTTTTCTCTTCGCCTTCGACCTCATTAATGTGTTGATCGCCTCGGGCCGGAATGGAGATATCCCCTTACTACTGGGCGCTACGCAGGATGGGTTGGGAATGACCTTACAGTTTTAGTAGCAGGCTCATCAAAACAATAGTTCGTTAGACTAAAAAGGAAGCAAGCCTCCCTTTCAAAAAACGGGTTCCAATTCTTTTGCCGCCTACTTTTCGCAACCGAATCCAGAAACAGTTGTTTTCCTGACAGCAGGATGTTTTTACAACTTCGCTAAAGCTTTTCCGCCCCACCGAATAACGTTACCTTTGCGCCTCCTATGAAGCATATCCGTAATTTCTGCGTCATCGCCCACATCGACCACGGTAAGAGTACTCTCTCTGACCGGCTACTTGACTTCACCCAATCCGTCGGTGAACGGGAGAAGATGGACCAGCAGCTCGATGATATGGATCTCGAGCGCGAGCGCGGCATCACCATCAAGAGCCACGCCATCCAGATGCACTACCCTCACACCGATGGGCAGCAGTATGTCTTCAACATGATCGACACCCCAGGGCACGTTGACTTCAGCTATGAAGTCTCCCGCTCCATCGCCGCCTGCGAAGGGGCGCTGTTGCTCGTGGACGCCACCCAGGGCATCCAGGCGCAGACGATTTCCAACCTGTTCCTCGCACTGGAGCACGATCTGGAAATCATCCCCGTACTCAACAAGGTGGATATGGAAACGGCCCGCATCGAAGAGATGGCCGACCAGATGATCGAGCTGACCGGCTGCGCCCGAGAAGACATCATCGAGGCTTCCGGCAAGACCGGCATTGGTGTTCCGGAGATCATGAAGGCCGTAGTAGAGCGCGTTCCGGCACCAAAAGGAGACCCGAAAGCCCCCCTGCAGGCGCTTATTTTCGACTCTGTCTTCAACCCTTTCCGTGGCGTTATTGCCTACGTGCGGGTAATGCAGGGAGAACTAAATTCTCTGGAGCAGATTAAATTCATTGCGACCGAAGCTACTTACACCGCCAACGAAGTGGGCGCGATGGAGATCACCCCCAAGCCAACTAAGAAGATCGGTTGTGGTGACGTAGGTTACATCATTACCGGCGTAAAGAATAGTTCCGAAATTAAGGTAGGGGACACCATCACCCTAAAGGACAACCCCGGTGGAATGCTCTCCGGTTTCGAGGAAGTGAAGCCGATGGTCTTCGCGGGTATTTTCCCGTTGGACAACGACGACTTCGAGCCGCTACGTGACAGCCTGGAGAAACTTCAACTCAACGACGCCAGTCTCATTTTTGAGCCCGAGACCTCCGCTGCCCTTGGCTACGGTTTCCGTTGTGGCTTCCTCGGCATGCTCCACCTCGAGATCGTGCAGGAGCGGCTCTTCCGCGAGTTCGGCATGGACGTGATCACCACCGTCCCTAACGTAACCTATCGGGTTACTAACACCAAAGGGGTGATGACCGAGATTCGTAACCCCGCAGAACTCCCTGACCAAAACAACCGTCAGAAGGTTGAAGAGCCCATTATTTTCGCTCAGATCATTACCACCACTGACTACATCGGGGCGATCATGAATCTTTGTATCAATAAGCGCGGCACACTCACCAAGCAGACCTACCTCAGCCCCCAGCGAGTCGAACTTCACTTCGAACTACCATTGGCAGAAATCGTCTTCGATTTCTACGACCGACTCAAAAGTATTAGCCGCGGTTACGCCAGCTTCGATTATCAGCCGAAGGACTATCAAGAAACCGACCTGGTTAAGATGGACATCAAGCTTAACGGCGAGAACGTTGATGCCCTTTCCGCCCTCGTTCACCGCTCCAAGGCGCAGTACGTTGGTCGGGGCATGTGTAAGAAACTCCGGGAATTACTGCCCCGCCAGCAGTTCATGATCGCCATTCAGGCGGCCATCGGTGCCAAAGTAATTGCTCGGGAAACGCTCTCCGCCATGCGTAAAGACGTAACCGCTAAGTGTTATGGTGGTGACATCAGCCGTAAGCGGAAGCTGCTGGAAAAGCAGAAGGCCGGTAAGCGAAAGATGCGTCAGTTCGGCAGTGTAGAAGTACCGCAGAAGGCGTTCTTAGAGTGTCTTAAATTGGATTAACCAATTCTGTGGAACATGAGTCATCCCGGAGTTTGGGCAACATTTACGGTGTGTTCTCCCATGGACCCAGTTGGTTTGGTATAAAAAAGCAATCAGCGGACAGCATTCAGAGCCGTTTTGCCTGAATGCTGTCCGCTGATTGCTAAAAATCCTATTCTTTGCCAGGATACATGGTCATCTCGCCCAGAAATTAGGGATGACTCATGTTTTTTGGGCGCGTACGCAGGTGCAAAGCAAGTTAAAGGCGCACTATTAATGCAGACTAAGAGCAGGAATACACTTCTAACAGATCACTACCTACCCGCAGAGCAGAAGTGGTTCTTGCGGAAGCTGGCAACACAGGGGCCGACACACCATCTCCAAAGGGCTTATTCCCCGTAAACACCCGCGCTTCGTCCCACAATCCTGCATTAATGAAAGCTTGTAAGACGGCTGCGCCTCCCTCTACGGTGACGTGCCCTAATCCTTGCTCCATTAACCTGGTCAGCACCTGCGTCAGCGCCGCCTTATTTAGCTCCTGGCCCGCTACAACGACTTCTGCATTTATGTCATCCCTCTCCGTGCCCGCAAAGAGCAGCGGAAGCTGGTTGCCCGCAAATATTTTTTCATCGCCCTTCACCCGGTTTCGGGGATCAATGACGACGACGCGCGGATCCCTACCGGGGAAAAGCCGGGTCGTGAGGGAAGGATTGTCTTCTACCACCGTACGCCCGCCAACGATGATCGCTGAGGTGTTGGCCCGCCAGCGATGTACCAAGCGTCGACTAATCGAGTTTGTAATCCAATAAGCAGCTTTTCGGTCAGCCGGGCGGAGATAGCCGTCAGCGGACTGCGCAAACTTCAGGCTGACAAAGGGCCGTCCTTTTTCGGCCATAACCCTTCGGTGAGCATTCACCTTCAATGTTGGTTTAAACTCAGGGTATTCGATTACGGAAATACCCGCTGCTTCCAAAATAGCAACGCTCTCACCGTTGACGCCGGGCGTACTGTCCCGCTGGGCGAACACAACTGATTTAATGCCCTGCTCTTTGATCACGTTTGTGCAGGCACCACTTCGTCCCACAATGCAGCAAGGCTCTAAACTGATGAACAGGGTTGCTTCTGGAATAAAGGGACGGTCTGCAGGCCGTACGCTCGCTAAACAGTCCACTTCAGCGTGGGCCTGCCCAGCAACCCGGTGATACCCTTCTCCGATAATTCGATCCTGGTAAACGAGCACCGCCCCAACCCTTGGGCTGTCCCCTACCCGGCTATCCGCCAGGTCTGCTAATTGAGCGCAACGCTCCAGATATTGTTCGTTATTCATAAAAATTAAACCTGTCAAGACACGTAGAAGCGTGTATTCATACTACTATGCCGGTTCTCATGCTAAAGAACACTATTTCTATCGGGATGTCAGCATCAATTGATAATAACTTTAGGTCTAAGCAATACCATCCACTGGAAACTTATCATTTGCTTAACTACCTCTTGTGGGTTGCTATCGTCGAAAAATAAACATTATCCCTATGTCAAGGCAAATTCAGCTTAAGAACTCCGCCGATAAAGCCACCATTGATAAAAGCGTTTTTGATGAGTTGAGTAAAGATCCTCGCCTCTCCGCGCTTAATTTTTTTGATAACCTGCGCCTTCATTCTTCTGGATGCATTGTTTTTCAAAAAACGCATAAAAAGAAAGGAGGAACTGGGTATCGAACCGAAACCATCTATCTCCATAAATTAATTGCAGAGCGGTATCTCACCCACACCAAAAAATCGGGCGCGGCATTGGTAGGTTGTAAAAATGGTGACAAACGGGACTGCCGTCTTGAGAATCTTCAATATCGCTCTCGGTCGGAAGCCAGTCGCAAACGGAAGACTAGTTCAAAAGTAGGTTACACGGGAGTCTATAAAGAGAATAATCGCTTTAGAGCGGTCATTTCTCAGAATCGCCGTAGCCTTCACATTGGCATGTTTGCCACAGCCGAAGAAGCCGCCAAGGCATACAATGCCAAATCAATTGAGCTATACGGTGACGCTGGAAAAATCAACGTTATCCCGCCACACGCATCTAGTGATAACGGGCCAGCAACGGGTCATCCAGGTGCCAAAATGTCTCCGCCGCCCCAGGCAAAAAAGGACGTAAAGAAGGAGGTGCACCCTTTCGGATGGTTAGATATGGACCTGGATCGACGGGGATAATTGATATCTAATCTTTCAGGCCACGCGTCATTTCACGTTTTCCAGGAGGTCCGGCGGGGCACTCTACCCGAAAGCCTACTGATTTTAAATCTCGCTTAAACTGCCCCTTAGCGCAATAAGTTACCAATTGCCCGCCGTCAGACAATAGACGATAACACTCTTTCATCGCCTCCGGCCCCCACAGCTCAGGCTGGCTGGCTGGGGCGAATGCATCGTAAAAGATGATGTCTGCCCACTCTTCAGCTATTAACGCTGTAGATTTTCGAGGAAACTCCGTCTGGTATTTAGCAAAAGAAAAATTATCGCTCAACATCGTCGGTTCTTCCCATTTGGCCTCGTGAAGTGATTCTAATTTACTTGGGGGCACTTGTAATACTGCGGGATAATTCAGTCCATCGATCACTTCTGACGATAGGGGATACTGTTCAAAACTCTGGTAAAAGAATTGAATATCGGGTCGCCGTTCAGCGATGAGACTAACCAATAAAGCGTTCAAGCCCGTGCCAAAGCCCATTTCCAGAATTCGGAGTTGGGCGGGGTTCTTTTCTAAAAAGAACTGCAGTCCCATTTTAATAAAAACATGCTGACTCTCCTGCACAGCACCATGGACGCTGTGGTAATCAACGCCAAAGCGACTGCTTCGGACGCTATGGCTTCCATCTGCTGTGAGTACTATCTTCGTTTGACCTTCCCCCATAGTTGAGTATCCTAGCTTTGGACTAAGCGCAAGTCGTCAACGCGAATGTTGAGATGAGAAGCGTTGTAGATTGCCTGACCATCTTTGATCAGGATCGCCTGAGGAGACTCGTGTTGGACGCCAAAAGTGGCAGCAATTTGATTGCTTACGTCACGGTAGCGGATGAGGTCGAGAAAATAAGTTTCTACTTCCTCTTCGTTGATGTCCCAACTCATTTCCAACCGGTTCTTAGCCATACTACTGATCGGGCAGCGTGTACTGTGCTTAAGAATCAAACAAGGAACTACGCGGCTGCGGTCAATGATGGTTTCGATATCATTGACGTTGGTAATGTGATGCCAGTTCATTTTGAGTACGTTTAAGTTGCTTATAGAATACTAATAGCAACGGAAACACACTCTCCGATAAATTCGTTCAGGGAAAAGTTCGTAGGACAGCCAACTCCCCGATTACAGGAGGTAAGTGTCGTCATGGCGATAGTGGCCAGTACTACAAACAAGCGGGATTTGCGGGAAATAATGTTCATGGAAGTATAACTAACTGGAGTAATCTGAAAAAATGTGGAACCGTAAGCCGGTAACGCTGTTGATTTAACGTAACAAAGTGCCTTTATAGTTCGTCTTCCGCCTCTTCGTTTCTTAAAGTGTCGGCGGTGGGCTACTTTTGCGCCCGCAAAGATACGGCATTACCATTTGCTGAATTCGCTAAACCCCACAATTAAAGATTCCCACTATGGCCAGAAAACTTGCCCTCCGTGATGCGCTCCGTGAAGCGATGATTGAAGAAATGCGACGTGACGAAAAAGTCTTCCTGATGGGAGAAGAGGTTGCTCAATACAATGGCGCCTACAAAGTGAGTAAGGGAATGCTGGATGAGTTCGGTGCCCAACGGGTAATTGATACCCCCATCGCTGAACTCGGTTTTGCCGGTATCGGAGTTGGAGCAGCCATGAACGGTCTACGCCCTATCGTGGAGTTCATGACCTGGAACTTTGCCATCCTGGCTTTTGACCAGATCGTTAACAACGCAGCGAAGACACTTAGCCAGAGTGCAGGTCAATTCAATTGTCCGATTGTTTTCCGTGGGCCTTCTGGCTCTGCCGGACAGCTGGCGCAGCAGCACAGCCAGACGTTCGAAAGCTGGATGGCCAACACTCCAGGCCTGAAGGTTATCTCTTGTATTGACCCGGCTGATGCCAAAGGTCTTTTGAAGAGTGCCATCCGGGACAATGACCCCGTCTGTATGATGGAGTCTGAAATGCTGTACGGCTTCGAAGGCGAAGTACCGGAAGGAGAATACCTCGTCCCGATCGGCAAAGCTGCCGTTCGCCGCGAGGGTACCGATGTCACCATCGTCACCTACAACAAGATGATTCTCGTCGCGCTACAAGCTGCCGAAGAACTGGCTAAGGAAGGTATTTCGGCCGAGGTCATTGACCTGCGGACCATCCGCCCACTTGACCGTAAAACAATCGTTGAGTCCGTCAAAAAGACCAACCGTTGTGTGGTCGTAGATGAAGCATGGCCTTTCGCTGGCGTTAGCTCTGAAGTCGCGTATGAAATCCAAAAGTCCGCCTTCGATTACCTTGACGCTCCGGTCATCCGCGTTAACAGCGCTGATACGAACCTGGGGTATGCCCCGACACTGGTAGAAGAGTACTTACCTAATCCTGCGAAGATTATCCGTGCGGTAAAGGAAGTAAGCTACGCAAAGTAAGCAGATAGAAATCTGCTACACCATACCCTGCAGTGACGGAATTTATAGATTTCCAGATCCGCAAAACTTTTATCGATCAGCACTCCGGAGCAATTGCACCTGAGTGCTGATCGGCTTTCAGGGAGCTCTCTTAGCTAATACGGCTGGTTTGTACTGGCTACATGTCATTCACACACGAATTGATCCGTCTGCTAAACAAACAGATCAACTTTACCTACCTTCGCTTTGTGAAATTTGGAACCAACCCGCTAGACCTGGTCATTATTGGCAAATCTGTGCTTTCCTCCCAGGAGAACACAACAGCAGAGCTTTACCGAGGCCTGATCAACGAACTAGCGCAACACGGGCACCGAACCACCTTTCTGGAGCGTACTATCCCGGGTAAGAAGCAAGTTCGGGATATGCTTCGTTCCCCCTATTGCCAGGTTTGGACTTACGAAAATCTTGATACGCTAAAATCAGAGTACAGCCTGGCTATTCAGTCAGCAGACGTTGTGATGATGGGAAGTGGCGTAGATTTTGCTGAAGACATCGCCATCTGGATCGCCGAGGAAGCCAAAGGGATTACTATATACTACGACACCAACCTCAGTCGTACCATCGATAGCCTGGTTGCCGCAGAGAAAGTGGGGGATTGCCTCTCCTGCCGAACCATTGGCAATTTTAATCTTTTCTTGTCTACTACCGGAGGGCCTACCCTCGAAAAACTGGCGAAAGAAAACGACATTGCCTTTGCCCGCCCGCTCTATGAAAGTGTAGACCCCTATACTTTCTACAGAACCGACGGCGAGAAAAATTATGACCTTGGATTCATTGGTAATTTTAAAGCCGACCGGGCTGGCTTACTCGAAAGCTTACTGCTCGAGCCAGCACGCTTCACGCCAAACCGGCAGTTTTCCCTTGCCGGCGGAGGCTATAATCTCAATGATGACTGGCCTTCGAACTTAACTTACCTGGAGTACCTACCAGAGACAAATCTCGTCGATTTTTATAATCGCCAGCAGTGTTCATTAGTCGTTAGCCGTACCGATCGTAGCCAAATGGGATTCACCCCCACCCGCCGCCTGTTAGCGGCGGCAGCCTGTGGTGTTCCCGTATTGACCAATCAATGGGATGGCCTCGACTATTTCCTGGAGCCCAACCGGGAAGTCTTTTGTGTGGCCACCCAACAGGATGTACTGGATATCCTTTACGGTACCGACGAAAGTCATCGTTTCAAAGTAGGCGCTGAAGCGCGTAAACGCATCCTGGAGCAACATACCATCAGCCATCGGGCAGAGCAATTACTCGGCTATTTGGCCGAGGTGACGGACTGAAGGTAGTCTGGTAGTTCGGTATTCTGGTAGGCTACCGCACGTTGGAGGTAGGGTGGTTAGAATTTTTGACTGCTTACCTTAGAAAACCTCTCCCCGGCCCCTTTTGCTGCGTAGCTTCTCCGCTGGTCTCTTCGAGCCCGCTCCGAGGTCCGGAGGAGAGGGGTGCCCCTTCGACACTAATTATCAGTAAATTATAAGGTTTTCACTTTCTAGCAATAATCTAATTCAGAGTGGTGAATCTCAAATTCTAACCACCCTACGTTGGAGGCGAAAATTACAAACTTCACCAACTTGTCGCCTCTCACACCTACAAAATGCGGCAGCCTACAAGACCATCAGACCACAAGACTACTAATCCTCCTCCGCCGCCAAGACCCCATTAATGTTCAGCCGCATAGCCATATCCATGATGGTTACTACACCTTCAACGGGCGCGCGCTTGTCAGGGGAGATGAGCATAGAGTAGTTGCCATTAGCTTTAGCCTGCAGACGATTCTCGAGTTCGCCGACGTCAATGCGACGATTATTAAAATAGAAAGCACCGTCGTTAGCAATCCGCACATCATCAAGCCGTTCGCTGGAAGGAGAAGAGGGAGTATCCGCCCGGCCTGGCATCTTCAGGTTCAGGGCATTTGGGGCCACCACGGTGGAGGTAAGCATGAAGAAAATCAATAGCAGGAAGATGATGTCCGTCAAAGAGGACATATTAAATTCAGCATTGACCTTGGCGCGTTTCTTGAGTCCCACGGGAAGTTAGATTGATAGTATGGTAGTATGATAGATTGATAGTAGTGTCATTTCACCATCAGTATCTATCCGTTGGGCTGGGTGGCAATAATGGCCCGGGCTTTTTTGCTCGCCGCCAATTTCATAATGGGCGTGATGCGGTTAAAGGGAACACCAATTTCAGCGACGATGGTTACCGTAGCATCTTCCGGGTTATCGACCTGGACCAGGGCATCACTCAGTGCGCGGTTAATGGCGGCACCGGTAACATCGATGTTGTTGACCGAAGTCGTCCCGTCTTTTTCCAGCTGCACAACAATGTTAGTTGGAGCAACGGTCTGGCTGTCAGACAGCGGCAGATCAAAGGGTTTGATCTGGACCATATTGGAGGTCAGCATAAAGAAGATCAGCAGGAGGAAAATAATGTCCGTCAGAGAGGACATATTGAATTCAGCGCTGACTTTACTGCTGCTTTTGAGGCCCATGGGGGTAGTGTTGTAGTATGGTAGTACTGTAGTATGATAGTGTTAATACTGTAGCAACCCGACGATTACCGGGTATGGTACACTAGATACCTACTTAGCCTGGTTCCTGGAGGAGGTCCATAAATTCCGTTGTGGACCGTTCCATTTTGTAGACTACGCGCTCTACGTTCGCCACCAGCAAGTTATAGCCAACGAAGGCGAGAATACCGATGAAGAGGCCTGCGGCCGTCGTCAGTAGGGCAGAATAAATACCTCCGGCGAGTACGTCCGGGGTGATATTATCCGCAGTAGACATTTCGTAGAAAGCCGAGATCATACCCGTCACCGTACCGAAGAAGCCAATCATTGGTGCAGCACCGGCAATACTTGCCAGGGTACTAAGCCCTTTTTCCAGTCGGAAAATTTCCAGGTTACCGACGTTTTCCACAGCGGCGTCGATGTCTCGGAGGGGGCGACCAATACGTTGCAGGCCTTTGTCTACCATCCGGGCGACGGGGCTGTCCGTAGTGGCACAAAGTGCCCGAGCGTTGGCCATATTCCCAGAAGAGATTTCCATCCGGATACGATCCATGAAGCCTTGGTCTTCCGCGCCGGCGGCTTTGATGGTAGTATATCGTTCCACGAAGATGTAGAGACCGACGATGAAAAGGACAAACAAAATGGCTACGATGACCATACTCAGCAAGCCGGAATCCAGCAGTACACTGAGGATATTATCACTCTCCATAGCGGGCTCCTCGTTCATTTCGAGTTCCGGCGTTTGGAAAAGAAGCAGAAAAAAGTTCATTAACATCTGGGTGTATTTAGCGTTTGCAAAACGAATCCTTCCTCGCTTTCGTATGCGAAAGCAAGGATCCTTTAAATTCTCATAGTTTGCCAAAGGTAAAATATCTGACGCGAATCCTACCAAAATCCCTTTTTCTCCCCAAAATTATCTCTTTGGGCTAAATGCCTTGCTCAAACAAGGCATCCTCATCTGAACGATTCGTAAATTTGTGCATACACTTAGGCCTGTTTTTGAACAGGTTCCTCCCCAAATGCTATGAATAAGTTTTGGTTTACAACACTGCTGGCGTGTTCGCTATTTAGTATGGCGGCACAAACCGCTCCTCCGTTGCCGGAAGGAGCGAAAGCCTTGCTTTCAGCTGGTGCTCAATGGCACATTGAAACCCCTTCCGTTTCCCGTATTGAAATTCCCAAAGGAATAGCGGCCAATACCGATGACTTTCTTGCAAACCACTTCCGGGCGCTGGGCCTGGCCCAGCCACAAGACCTTAGGTTAGCCCGCACGACCACGGGCTTAGCGCAGCGCCAATACCAGCGTTACAATCGGTTTTATGCCGGCCACC
Source organism: uncultured Lewinella sp. (assembly GCA_938021455.1). GTDB lineage: Bacteria > Bacteroidota > Bacteroidia > Chitinophagales > Saprospiraceae > Neolewinella. The sequence continues at coordinate 18,815 of CALIGP010000044.1, forward strand.
CGGTTTTGGGTAGCCAGGTAGTACTTCAGCTTACCCCCGGCGGCGCGCCGCGCCGCCTACTAGGCCACCTCCCTGCTCCTCAACAATTTATTGCACCTGCGACCGCGCCCCCACTGCCCGTAGCGACCCTGGCAAAAGCCGCCAAAGCACAACTACGGCCTGACTACCCACAGGTATTGCAATGGTCCGTCAGCGATCAGGGGCAAGTCTGGGTCAGCCCGTCCCCCGAATCCAGCGACTACCGTCTGACGCAAGCCTTCGAAATCAGTGAGCCCGCAGGCCTGCGGGCAGAAATGGTCTATCTAAACCCGCAAAGCGGCAAGATCATCTTCCGCCATCAGCTGCACTGCACGCTACACAGAGAGCTGTACAAAACGAATAGCACCCGCTTTAATTTGCTTTGGCAAGAAGGAGATGCTTTACCGGGGTCCATCAACGAAGACGGGCAGGAAGTAATCCGTGCCACGGGCGAAATCTACAACCTGTTTAACCGCACCTTTGGCCGACGAGGATACGATGGTAATGACGGGCCGATGCTCAATATCGTCAACGCCAACCTTTTCAATTGCCCGAATGCTTTTGCCCGGGGAAACACCATTAGCCTGTGCAGCGACGTGGTAGGAGATGACATCATTGGCCATGAATGGACCCACAACTATCTGACCAGTCTGAATGGCCTACTCTTCAGTTACGAAAGCGGCTCCATTCAGGAAGCTTATGCGGACATTTTCGGAGAAGTGGTCGATCTGCTAAATAATCGGGGGACAGACGACAGCGACGGCATGCTCCGAGATAGCTGCAACGATAATAACCTTCGGTGGCGTATTGCCGAAGACGCAACGGCCTTCACCCCTTATCTACGGGACCTCTGGAACCCCGGCTGCAAAGATCAACCCGACGCCCGTGACAGTGAAGATTACTACTGCAAACCAGAAACGGAACGGGACGGGATTCACATTAATTCCGGAGTTGTCAGCAAAGCTTTTAGCCTGCTAACGGATGGTGGCATTCTGAACGGTGATACCGTTCGCCCCATTGGCATGACCAAAGCCTTACACCTGTTCTATCACGCAGCGGACAAATACATGTCTCCCGTGACCGACTTTCCAGCATTAGCACAGTTTTTACGACTTTCCTCCCAGGATCTTCGCGGCATTGACCTCCCCGTGCTAACCCTGGAGGACCTGCCAGCGATGGCCTCCGGGCAAATGATGGACGCCTTTGACAGCCTGCAAGTCGAGCGGGTTATTTCCGCTACCCGGATGGCAGACTCCACCGTCTGCAACTTCACTCCTACCCTCGCGCAGGGGCCTCCGGACCTATGTACATCCAGCCAGATGCCCACCGTAAATCAACTGTTGTTTCAGGATTGGGAAACGGGCCTTGGGGACTGGACGCTCTCAGAAACATTCTTTCAGCCGCAAACCTGGCAGGCAAAGCCCTGGAAAATAACGTCTCTTTTGCCCGACGGCCGGGCCGGGCAAGCCGTTTTCGCCGCCAATACTAACGAAGGAGACTGCCGTCTTTTATTTGGAATCGGGACCACGACCTTAACCAGCCCGACCATCGCGCTAACCGGAAACGCCGAAGCGTTCACGTTAAGTTTTCAGCACTACTACTCCCTGCAGGAGAATAAGGATGGCGGCATTGTGGAGCTGTCGATAAACGGAGAAGATTTTTTTCCCGTCCCCGGCAATAGCTTCCTGTACAACGGGTACAATGGAGCATTGATGCGGGTAGGATTAAACGATAATCCGCTGGCCGGTCAGGATGCCTTCCACGGAGCAGATGCCAACAGTAGCACCGGCAGTTGGGGGGAGAGTCAGGTTGACTTAGTAGCAGCAGGCGCCAAGGCCGGCGACGACATCCAGCTCCGTTGGGTACTGGGCCAGGACGGTTGTGAAGGGTGGCTCGGGTGGTACCTGGACGACATCTCCATTAGCTTTTGCACCCAGGTTTCCCTCCCCGTCACCTACCTTGGTTTCACGGCAGAGGGACAAAAAGATCATATTGAGCTGCAGTGGCAAACGGTACAGGAAATCGACAATGAAGGCTTCTTTGTGGAACGTAGTGAAGAAGGCAGTACGGATTTCGTTGAGCTTGGTTTTGTAGCTGGCGGAACGGGCAACTATTCCTTCGATGATCATAGGGTGGAGGATGGGCATACGTACTTCTATCGTCTACGGCAACGAGACCTGGACGGGCAGGAGGAGTACTCGTCCGTAGTTAGCGCAAGACTGTTATCCGCAGCAAGCTCACTTACCGTCTACCCCAACCCCGCCGGAGCAGCGCTTTTCATCAATAGTAGTAGGGAACTAACAGAGATTAGTCTCTATGATGCCAGTGGACGGCGCGTACGCAGGATGCAGGGAGAAGGTAAAAGAGCCATGATGGACCTGGGCTCTTTACCGGCAGGTTTGTACTGGCTGCGGGCGGGCGAACTCATCCGGCGTGTAGTAAAAAGGCCGTAAGTATTCTTCCTGGTAGGATTTTGGTAATTAAATCTCCTCCATTTGCACCCCCACGGATACAACCTTAGATTTGTCCGTTCGTTAGAATAGAGCAGGCCACAACGGCTCTGCCGCCCCAATTAAGCCTATGGATACTTTAATCACCATCGGGCAGCTGGTTCTCAGCCTGTCCATTCTGATTGTTTTACATGAATTTGGTCACTTCCTGCCCGCCCGTTTTTTCGGTACCCGGGTGGAAAAGTTCTACCTGTTCTTTGACCCCTACTTCAGTCTGTTCAAAAAACAGATCGGAGAGACGGAATATGGTATCGGCTGGCTTCCGCTCGGTGGTTATGTGAAGATCAGCGGTATGATCGATGAAAGCTTCGACACCGAACAGATGGAAAGCGAGCCCCAGCCCTGGGAGTTTCGCTCCAAGCCAGCCTGGCAACGCCTCATCATTATGCTGGGCGGGGTAACGGTTAACTTCATCCTTGGCTTCCTTATCTACGCCATGGTCCTGTTCGCCTGGGGCGAAGAATACTTACCAGCGGAGAACGCCGTAGCTGGTATCGCCGTCGATAGTCTTGGTCAGGAAATGGGCCTGATGACCGGCGACATGGTCCTGAAGGTAGGCGAAGTCCCCTTCGAGCGCTTCAATGATCGCGCTGTTTTGCGTGGTATTGCCATTGACAATGCCCGCCAAATTACCGTAAAACGAGGTGGTAGCGAGCAGGTCATTGATGTGGACAACAAATGGGCCGACATCCTGACCCGACACGACAATAAGCGCGAGCGACTCTTCTCCGCCCGTACTCCCTTTACTATTGGCGTAGCGGCAAAAGATGGCCCGGCGGAGAAAGCCGGCCTGAAGGTGGAAGATGCGATTCTTAGCGTCAACGGTACCCCTACCCCCTACTACGACCTCTACCAGGACGCCGTAAAGGGCATCAAAAACCAAGAGATCACCCTGGGGGTAAAGTCAAAAGACAGTGAATCCGTACGTGAGGTAAAAGTGATGCTCAACGAAAAAGGCATGATGCGCGTCGCACCTGCTCCGCCAGAGTATTACTACGACACGAAGAGAATTGAATACGGCTTCCTGGAATCCATCCCGGCGGGCTACAACCAGGGCGTTAATTTCCTCGGCGATCAGTTCAAAGCCTTCGGCGAAATGTTCAAGGGCAACATCAAGGTTACGGAAAGCCTGGGTGGCTTTGCCAGTATCGGCTCGATGTTCGGTAAGCAGTGGATCTGGGAACGCTTCTGGTACATGACGGCTTCTCTTTCCCTGATTCTTGCCTTCATGAACTTACTCCCGATTCCAGCGCTGGACGGAGGCCACGTGATGTTCCTCCTCTACGAGGTAGTCTCGGGTCGTAAGCCAAGCGACACCTTCATGGAGCGGGCCACCATGGTCGGCTTCGTCATCGTGCTTGGCCTCGTTGTATTAGCTAACGGACTGGATATCTGGCGGGGTATCAAAGGCTTCTTTGGGGGGTAAAAGCCGAAGGCGTCTAAAAAAAGAGCAAAGCGACTTTTTCTGTCTAAAAGCGCAAAGCGCGCCCAACCATGACTAACTATTTCGAATTCTACGGCCTGCCCCCCTCTCCCACCCTGGATGAGGCCGCCCTGAAGAAAACCTTCTACGCCAACAGCAAGCGTTTCCACCCGGACTTCCACACGCTGGGCGGCGATGCCGCCCGGGAAGAAGCCCTGGAGAAGAGTACCCTCAATAATCAGGCCTACAAAGTACTCTCCGACCCGGAGCGCCGGCTCAAGCACCTGCTCGACCTCAAAGGCGTAATGGGAGAAGAGGGTACGAACAAAATGCCGCAGAGCTTCCTGATGGAGATCATGAACGTCAATGAAGCCCTGATGGAGCTTGAGTTCGATGATGACCCCGCCGCACGGGCGAAGATTGACAATATGGTCGCGGAGCTGGAGGCTGGTTTCGAGAACGAAGTAAGCGACCTATTGACGGATTACGACGATGCTTCCGTAACGGAAAGTGAACTCAATCGCCTCAAAGACTATTACCTGAAGAAGCGATACTTACTTCGCCTGAAGAACCGCAATCCGGAGGTGTAGCATCCTTGCTTTTATCCTCTCCACTGCACCTGCGCCTGCGCCCAAAGAGTGACAGGCCCAAAGAACCAAAAGACAAGAACCAAGCATGCTCCTTCTCCTCTCCCCTGCCAAGACACTCGACATGACGCCCGCCACTGACCACCCGGCCAGCCAGCCACGGCTGTTGAAGGAAACTAAGGAACTGGCCACGGTGCTGAAAAAACAGTCACGCGGAGACCTGCAAGACCTAATGCATATCAGTGAAAAGCTAGCGGACCTGAACCACGGTCGGTATCAAAATTTCAAACTCCCCCTGACGCCAGCCAACGCCAAACCAGCAGCCCTCGCTTTCCGCGGAGACGTGTACCAGGATCTGGAAGCAGACACCTTCACCGCTGAAGAATTTGCCTTTGCTGACCGCCAGATTCGGATTCTCTCCGGCCTGTACGGCGTTCTGCGGCCTAACGACCTTATGCAAGCTTACCGCCTCGAAATGGGCACCCGGCTAAAGAATAAAAAAGGCAAGAATCTCTATGAATTCTGGGGCGATAAAATCACGCACATCCTTAATCAGGACCTACAAGAGAATGGTGACGATCTGATTCTGAATCTTGCCAGCCAGGAATATTTTAAAAGCGTAAAAACGGCTACTCTCAACGGTCGTCTGCTAACGGCTCACTTCAAGGAAGCCAAGGACGGCAAATACCGCGTAGTCGCCTTCAACGCTAAACGCGCCCGTGGTCGGATGGCCAACCTGATTACTAAGGAAGGCATTACTACTGCTGCGCCCCTCAAGGAATTGGTGGTCAATGATTATGTCTATGATGCCGCGCTGAGCACGGAAGACGACTGGGTTTGGGTGAAGTGAGGTAGGTGGTAGTTTTGTAGTCTGTAGACGGTAGAATTGTAGGATTTCGACTACCGTCTACCGCTCTACCGTCTACCCACTAGGCCGCTTTGATTTTCCGCTTCAGCCGGATAGAGCCCGGAATACAGGGCCCATACTCGCTGTTCCCCCACCAGGGGCCATGCAGCACTACACCTTCAGGGGTAAAACTGGCGCGTAGTTCGTAACTTTTTTCGCACCAGGATAGTTCTTTCGGCTTCTGTGCCCGCAGCACTTTAATGTCTGTCAGTTTCCAAGAGCCATTGGGTTGCTGAAAACCACTTACCTCCATTTCAGCCCAGATTTCTTGGTACTTCACAAAGGCCGTTCCTTTAAGAAAAATGCCGTTGTGGGTGAGCTGCATACTGAGGTCAAAGCGTTCAGCGATCCCGCCAGCATTTTGCAGGAGTTCGCCCACCCAGAGGCCGTTTAGGTCGACTTCGGGGCTGGTTACCCCAACGTTTTCGGGGCGCGGCCGCAGGTGCAATGCGCCCCTTCCCTCGGCTATCGCCTCGGTCCCCAAAGGGGATGGGTCAGGGAGCAGTGCGGACCAGTCAGCCACCATCGGCAGCGTCAGTGAGAGTAAAAGTGTGAACAGGGTAATACGCATAGCGTGAAGATAGGACTATTGCTAAAAGCGGGGAGGCAAAAAGGTGGAATTGGGGCTCCGTTGAAAATAAATTGGAAAAATTTTAACTTTTTTTCGTCACCAGGCCACGCCGGTAAAGGTTGGCGTGTCTTGTTGGCGTATACCGAGTTGATTTTCAGAGCGAATATTTCAAACGCCCGGCCCGCACATCGCGGACCGGGCGTTTTTTTATGGCAGCTACCCCTGCTTGGGAGCAAAGGAAGTGGTGAGTACATCCCATAAAAAGGGGTGGCCAGAACCTCTCGTTTCTGACCACCCAATAACCTACTTCAAAAAATCTTTTCGTTCAGCCGGAGAGGAAGTGAGAGGTCCGGGAACGACGCAAATGGAAATTCAGGTATACGTGTTGTTCAAAGTGTTGCTATCAGGCTTATTTGACAAGGATCCGTTGGTCAGCAGTATGCTGTCCCTGGTGGACTCTTAGCAGGTACATTCCTCCGCGGAGTCCTTCGGGCAGTGCCAGAGAGCTGGTGCCACCAGCAAGGCCGGAACTTTTCATTAGTAATCGCCCCTGAGCATCATAGAGGTCTGCGGTAATCTCCTGATCTCCTGACCAGTCTCCTCGCAGCTGAATGCTCAGGTCAGCGTCTTTGGCAATGGGGTTGGGGAAGATGTTTACTTCCCGGTCACCTTTATTACTTAATTCAATAATGACTATACCGGAGTATTCGTAGGAGTTATCAGTGTCTACTATTTTGAGGCGATAGAACTGGCGAGGTCCGTAAGGGTCCAGATCGTTAAAGTCATATGCGAGGGCTGTTTCGCTATTCCCGGCAGCGGGTACCTCGTCGATCGCAATCCAGTCAAATCCGTTGTTACTTCGTTGGATTTCGTAGTGGGAAGAATTTTCTTCTCTTGCAACATCCCAGCTTAACCGTACGTGTTTAGGGCCCGCAACTTCACCTCGAAAGGCAGTTAAGATAGACGGGAGTAAGGCGGAACCATCTTGATTGTCACAAAATCCACTCCCCGTTAAATTTAAGGTAGCATTGTTGGCATAGGCATCAGCTACCGTTATTTCGTAAAATAGATCTTCGCTGGCATCATATATCATACCCGTGAAGCTTTCTCCGACGGCTAGTCCGTAGTCGTCCGGGCATCCCAGACCGGGTAAGGTAACCTCACCATCAACAGCAACGCTGACGAAAGTGGTAGGTCCTTGCGGGCAAAAACCAGAAGTTTCTTCCTGAATTTGTCCGGTACCAACCACAAATCCATCGCTGTCAAAAAAAGCGACGAAATCCTCAGCGGGATTGGCAGGTTGACCGTTAATCGTAATTACTCCCTGGACGTCTGCGAATTGATTCGAACCAAGGCATGGCTTATCAAATTCTGGTGGCTGCGCATACGAGAGGCTACTGATGCAGAGGACCAGAAATAGTGGAGGTAAAATTTTAAAGAACATAATATGTTTTTGAAGTAAAAAAGGATAAAACCGCGTCCACGAGCTGCAGTAGTTCGTGAACGCGGAATAATTGTTTAATCCGGTGTTGTTATCGTTTTACAACACGCTGAGTAAGGTCTGTCAGAATTCGGCCGTCACGCAGGATCACTACGTGGTACATGCCGGCGGGGAGTGCATTCATATCTGCCCATTCTACGGTTGTGGTTCCAGCGGCAAGCATCTGCTGAGGCAGTAGCTGTTTTACCACACGGCCAGTTGCGTCAAGTGCTTCAACCGAAACATTAGCGGCCTCTGGCAACTCGATTACAATCGTGGTGAAATCATACGCAGGGTTAGGCATGACATTGATGGTCATTTCAGGTTCAGTAGTGCTGGAATTATCCGTGAAGTCGAGATTGAGTTCCGTTCCACTAAAGTTTCCATTAAAGCGGTGATCAGATTCTATAATCTGGCCTTGGTAGCGGAAGGAAATTTTCTCTCCTTCTTCGAGAATACCGTCTACGACACCATCCTCAACTTCTACCTTTCCAAATAGAGGCGTTGCCCGGAAGTAGCCGTTAGCATCCGTTTGAAGCTGACCGATGAGCTCACCATCCGCATTAAGAATGTCAACAACATCACCGGGGCTGAAATCAGCACCTCCTACCTGGCCATGCACAAATTCAAAGTTCACCGAACTTTCTTTGTTGCTACTGCGCGGAAGGTCGGCCTCATGCTGAATGATCAGATAACCTAAGCTGTTATAAGCATGAGTCATACTGTTCAGGAAGGCGGGGATATCCGGGTTGAAGGACTGGGTAAAGTCACCTCCCGTCATGTCAAATACGTTATTACCAAAAGTACGGGCAGAAGCCAGCGTACCGGCATTCATGTAGTTAGACCATGCATCTGCCGCAGGGGTAGGCCCTTCGGGAATACAAGCCACGTAGTTGATACCCGTACCCGTTGGGCGTTGGAAATCATCGTCAATCGGAGAACCAGATACCGTCAGTGTAGCATCATTATCCATGACTACTACGTAGCCGAAGCCAGCTTCGACTTGCGTCAGAGAGTTCAGGAATGGCGGACGGCTTGGCTCGTATGAGGTCGGAGCACCGTCATTAACGGTAATTACCCGCTGAACACCTGGTACACTTCCGAAAATAGCGCTCATGTCGCTATCGGTAGGTTCTACGTCAAAGCTGATGAAATTAACGCCTTCAAAGAGTTGAACTACATCCGCTTCAGCATCAGAATTAAGGGTAATATCCTTACTCACCGTAACGATACCTCCATCAGCAGAGCAACCACCAACTACCATCAACGTAACGGTGTAAGTAGTCATCGCATCAGGGTCAGCGGGCTCGTAGGTATGGGTAGGATTAGCCTCAAAGACCATCTCGCTTCCATCACCAAAGTCCCACAGGTAATTCTCAACACTTCCGCCAGCCAACTCCGTAAAGTCGAAGGTAAGCGGGTCAGTTTCGTCCGCAGTAAAATTAAAGTCAGCGACTGTTTCAGAGTAGAGCGTTACGGATAGCGAGCTGGTCATGGAACATCCTTCAGCAGAGGTCTCCGTTACCATTACTTCAAAAGGACCGTAGCCCTGGCTATCGTTGAAGGTAATACTGGTATTTGAGCCCGTTGCAGGTACATTAGTGAACGTTCCTGCATGTGGGTTACTCAAGCTCCATTCGTAGGTACTACCATCCGTTGGCGTAATTCCGTAGAAGGAGAAGCCACCGATACAGGCATCATCAAAGCCGGTAATGTCCATCGCCTCGGGAGTGGTACCTACGCTCACAACCCGCGTAGCCATCGCCAGGCAGCTGTTATCGTCCGTTACCATTACCATCACCGTTGCGTTGCCCGTACCGGACACCGCGTCTACGGTAACTTCTCCGCCAGCAGCGGAGGGCGTCAGTCCAAGCACGACACCGTCAGCAGAAACGTAGGAGTATTCAAAGTTCTGCTCGTTACCAGAACCATCGTAGGTAGCTACGAGGGTGATCGGCTCACCGGCACAGATTGCGGTCTGCCCGTTGATGGGTTCAAGCACAACGTCCACTTCTTCCACTACCTGAACTTCCAGGGTGAAGGTGTAGGGGCCACAAGTCTTCGGCCCGCCTTCATCGCCCGTTTCACCGGTCACCTCAATCTCAACGTCGTAGTAGACGCTCAGCGTGGCGGTTCCCTGGTTCAGGAAGCTGTCCTGAATGGCGGTAATACCGGGAGTGCTGGGAGAGTTTCCAGTGAATACGTTTAGCGTAATGTCGTTACGCTCTTCATCGAAGACACGCAGAGTAGTCAGCGGCGATGTACTACGGTTGAAGGACAGGATATTACCCACACCGTTAGCGGTCAGGTCGTCGAAGCCAAGGTCGATGGTTCCGCCGGAGCAGATTTTCATAACCATGTCCGCAACAATTGCCTCAGGCAGAACAGTCACCACAACCGTGTTGGCCTCGCCAACGCAACCTTCGGCAGACGTTGGTACGATGGTGTACGTCACCGTCTGGGGTTCAGCGCTCAGGTTGGTGAAGGCATCATAGGCGATGAACAGGTAGTCTCCCTCGGCACCGACCGGCGTATTCCAACTTGCTGGAATGAACAAGGCTGGATCCTCCAGGCTGTACTCGATGTCGATGAGTTCGAACTCGGAGCTCAGTAAGAAGTCTCCTACTGGTTGGCCTCCTATCAATAGGCCTTCGTTATCAAGCCGAACAACGCAAGCGGTTGGTTCATCGCTGCAGACTTCGACGGTCAAATCATCGGAGATGACGGGCTCAGGCTTGACGGTTACCACCAGCTCAAAATCGTTGCCCTGGCAGGCCTCTGCGCCGTCGGTGCCGAAGGGCGTTACGGTATAAGTGACGGTGTAATCGTCGGCGCTGAAGTTCTCAAATACGTCGGTGACGTTAGCATCGCTGGCAACCGTACGGTCCAGGCCACTAACATCCACGTCGTCACTGGCAACCGTGTAGGTGAAGGTAGCTCCAACTACGCCGTTTACGATGGCTCCGTCCAGATCGTAATCCATTGCTTCTCCGCTACAGACCATATCAGTAACATCCTCCGTCTTCGGGTTCGGGTTGATGATGATGGTGATGTAGTCGGTAATACCAACACACTCGCCATCGTCCAGGGTCTCACCGCCTCCTTCATGGGGGTTCGTCTCGTTGTAGTACGTGACTTCAAGTTCGATGGTCACCGGAGCACCGGAGATCATGTTGTACTCACGGCTGAACTGTGCTTCGAAGTCTTCGATCGGCAGGGCAATCGTACCGCTCTGGCCGAGGCCGTAGAAGTCGATGTCCTCACTGATGGAGAAGTCTACGCTGACGTAGTCTTCGCCTACAATGGGTCCTCCAGTACTACCACTTGTGCTTGGCAGGCCGATGACGTTACCGCCATCAGTGCTACCGTAGCCCATAATGTAATCACCTTCGTCACCATCGCCGAATGTAGACCCAACCAGTGTGTAATCACCAGGGACCATGTCCAGCATAATGGTGATTCTCGAATTGAGAGTGCCGTCCGAATCGTCGTTGAAAGCAATAACATTACTGCAATCACCTGGATCGAATCCTCCCTCGAATAGGATCAGGAAGGGATCCAAGGACTCACCGTCAGGGTCTGACTCCATGGTGAAAACATACATGCCTGGAACATCGATCGTGAAATCGTAAGCATCATAATCATAGGTAATAGGAAAGCAGCCGTCGGCCTCGAAGTTCGAGTCACTGGCATCAATTCTTCCTTCGAAGAATAACATTCCGGCGTTCGTATTACGGGCTTCCATATCAACGCGCTCATTGGCGCAGATCTGGAATTCAGCGGGAACACCACCACTCACGGTAGTTTCCTCAC
>CALIGP010000045.1 GCA_938021455.1 uncultured Lewinella sp.
GACCAAAGTGGTCGCTGCAGGCTTGATTATTTCAGTTTCAAAAGAGGGCTGAAAAGGGTAATTTCCCCACGTCCTAAACGCAATGCCCCCGCTTCCTCCAGTCGCTTTAGAATACGGGACATCCCCACTCGGGAAGCTCCGAGATCCTCCGCCAGCGCTTCATGCGTAATCGTCAGCTTCTCACTCCCGCTGATTATGGCAATATCCCGCAAATACGCGGCAGTTCGCTCCTCCAGCGGGGCAAAGGCCATCCCCTCAAAAGCCGTAAGAATCGAATCGAACTTCAGGCGAAAGGACTCAAGGGTGAACGCATTCCAACCCGCAAAGTGACGAGTATAGTAGTAGACCCGCTCAACCGGTAGCAAGACAATTTCAGTTTCCGTGATGGTTTTGGCGCGCACCTTACTGGTTTCTCGTTTCAGGCAGGAGGTAAGCGTCATAGCACACGTCTCCCCCGGACGCAGAAAATACAGAAAAAGGTTGTTATGGTCCTCCGTGTGCCGAACGACCTTGAGACCTCCCCTGCTAATGAGTGGAATGTAGTCGATGTGCTGCTGATCGGTCAAAACCGTCTGTCCGGAGGGAAAAGATTGGAGAACTCCATTTTGCACGATATCATCAATCAGGTGATCCTCCCTGATGGTCGGCAGGTGTTTTCTGATGTAAGGAGCGGTCAATATCATTTTGCTAATGTAACCAGAGTTACCAAACCTATTAGTAACAGACCAGACCTTTGTCATATCGCATTCGAACGTATAACCAGCCAGCAACTATGACTCCGGTAAAACAGTGGCCGCTTTGGCAGAAGCTAATCCTGCTTTGTTTAAGCTGCGGTGGTATTGCTTACGGTATTGCGATAATCATTGAATTATTATCCAGTTAAACTAAGTTATCATGACTACCAATATGGGAAAAGCGGACAGAATGATCCGCCCACTACTCGCTATCGCATTTATTGCGCTTTACTTCACGGGAACCGTAACCGGCACCATCGGGATCGTTCTCCTGGTACTTGCAGGTATTTTCTTACTCACTAGTGTGGTGGGAACCTGTCCCCTGTACAGCCTATTCGGTATTCGTACTTGCCCGGTTGAGAATTAGACTTATTACGTACTTACACTATGAATAGAGAATGCCCGTCGATTTAATTGACGGGCATTCGAATTTGTGTAAGGGGGAAGAATGAGTTTAAATTAATACTTGGGGCTTCCCATAAAAAAGCCCCCGGAACAATTTCCCAATAACCAGGGAAATACTCCGGGGGCAAGAAAAGCTTTCTAACCTAAAACATTAAAAACTTATTATTCCTTCACCAACTTGATGGTCATCAGACCACGGTTAGTGCGGACAAGCGCTACGTACATACCGGGCGCCAGGTGGCTAGCCTCCAGTGAAAAACGTTCTGTGTTTGGCTGCCATTCGCCTACTTTGCTGCCGTTGGCACTGAATAAGAGAAGGGACTCCATCCGCTCCGGAGCAACGATAGAAAACTCGTTCCCAATTGGATTAGGGAATGCCTCCAGCAGTCCGAGAAGTGGTTCGTTAGTGCTAACTACATCACCGAAGATGACATCGTCAAAGTAGTAGGTCGCTGCTTCAGCAGGTTGGTTACCAAAGTCAAAGAAAATAGAGACTTTACCGTAAACGGCATTGAGGTCAAGGGCTGCCGTTCCGTCAGCTTCGTTGGAAAAATCGAAGGTGAGGGTTTCCCAGCCACCAGCTACGGTCGTCATTGCATTGGTTTCTACGCTTACCGTAGCATCGTCCGTTTGTTCTGCTTTCAGCAGTACATTGACGCCAGCAGCTGGCGACCAGGTCCGAACCGTAATCGTGGTTGCGTCAGCAGCAAATGGAACGCTGCTGGCAAATCCGTCAGGGCCACCAGAAGTGGACGTAATCGTCACACCAGCCCATACTTCGGCACCGGCATTTTTGATTACTTGACCAACCATGTTCGTCGCATCAGTAGGGTCCACTACGACTGCACCGTCGGCGTTGCCAAATCCGGCCAAACCATAATCAACACCTTCTTCGTCAAAGGTTACGGGCAGGTCCATTTGAGTAGCACCGCCGCCGTCGCCTGCTTCTACTACTTCAATATTGTCATAGTAGTAAGTTGTTCCATCACCTGGAAGGTCCACTACAAACTCATAGAAGACAACAACCTTGACGTAATTAATGGCCGGATTGATTAGGCTTGAGAAGTCAGCAGTCAGCGTTTCCCAGCTGCTGGCAACGGTTGTGGTTACGTCGACTTCTATACTTGCTTCAGTATTGCCAGCGTCCTCCAAACGGATCTTAACCGGAATACCGACTTTAGGAGACCAGGACTGAATAGAAATGCCCTTGTTGGTGGAAAAATCAATTGGTGTGTTTAGGCTCAGGAATGTACCGGCAAAGAATTGAGCACCGTCGGTTTTTGTGGTCCGCATGACCGTGGCACTGGTGTTCTCACCAGTCTGGTCGGGGTTGGTTTCAATCGCTGAATCAGCACCTTCGAAGCCTCCAAAATCGTACGTGAGTTCCGTGCTCTCAAAGTCAACGGGAAGAGCAACGCCGGGCGTTCCATCTCCTGCTTCCACTACTTCAATATTATCGAAGTAGTAGGTTGAACCGTCGCCAGCCAGGTCTACGACGAATTCGAAGAATACGACCACCTTTACATAATCGACGGCAGGGTTGATCTGGGCAGAAAAGTCTGCTACAAGCGTCTCCCAGCCATTTGCTGTCGTCGTATTTACGTCAAGCTCAATGCCTACGGAATTGTCAGCATTTTCCAGACGGATCCTAACGGGAATATCCGCTTTGGGAGACCAGGTTTGGATCGCGATGCCTTTGTTTACGGAGAAGTCAATGGGCTCGCCAAGGCTAAGGAAAGTACCCGCAAAGAATTGGGCACCGTCAGTCTTGGTAGACCGCATAACGGTTGCACTAGTATTCTCACCCGTCTGGTCAGGGTTCGTCTCAATGGCCGAATCTGCACCTTCAAAGCCTCCGAAATCGTAAGTGAGTTCCGTGCTTTCGAAATCAACGGGCAGTGTTACCGGGAGTACACCCGTACCGCCGCCGGCACCGCCGAATATCATATCATCAAAGTAGTAGTCTGTTGTTGCAGCAGGAACGCTGCCAAAGTCAAAGAAAATAGAAGCCACATTGTATACGGAGCTAAGGTTAATCGCCGCAGTACCCGTTGCTTGTTGGGCAAAATCGAATACCAGGGTATCCCAGGCAGCCGCCACCGTTACCATGGCCTCGGTTTCGACACTGACACCAGGATTATCCGCATTCTCCACCTTCAGGCGAACGGGAATACCAGCCGTTGGGGACCAAACGCGAACGGACATAGTCGTTGCGGAAGCCGTAAAAGGAATAGGGCTGGCAAAACCAGCGGGTCCTCCGGGCAGGGAGGTAACCGTTGCGCCGGCAGAAGTACCGGATTCCGTTCCTTTGGTGACCTGGCCAACTTGGTTAGCGGCATCAGTGGGGTCCGCTACAATTGCGGCATCAGCACCTTCGAAAGCGACTATACCGTAGTTTACGTCCTCGTCGTCAAAAGTTACGGGCAGATCCATCTGGTCTCCGTCTGGAGCAGGCACATCGATCTGTACCAGCTCATCCCAGTAGAAGGTAATTGGGTCTGCGTTCGTATTGATGTTGAAATTCATGAACACAACCACAAATTCAAAGACGTTCTCACCCTCGGTTGCGAAGTCAAACGTTAGTTCCTGCCAGCTATTGGCAGCACCGGTAAAGGTGGCTGGGCGCTCGATGTCCCCTGAAGTGGAAGACCCCTCAAACTTGAGAAGTACGGGTGCATTTTCAATGGGAGACCAAACCTTCATGGTAAAGGATTTCCCGTCTTTCAGGTCAATGGTTTGGGTGATCTTAATACCCGCAAAACCCTGCGCAATCGGGAGCACGTTCTCTACAACGGTAGCACTGGTATTGGGCGCAGTTGCATCGGGGTTAGCAAGGATAGTCGAGACAGAACCATTGAAATCCTCGAAGATGGGGGCATCTCCCTCGAAGTCGAGGATGGTAGTTTGTGCCGTGGCCGTTACCGAGAGTAACATGGCCAGTAAGAATGTATAGCATAATCGCATAAAAAATACTTTTTTTGATTTGTAGAGCGGTTAAAAAAATCGGTTGCCGTCTAAAAGCAATCGTTAATAGTATTAAACAAGACGTTAGAAAATCGGTGAAGCAAATGATGCTCCACCGATTTTCTATTCGGGTGCATATACCCGTACGTAGTCGATGATAAAGCTTTGGGGAAAGACGGAGTCGTCTACCCCAGGGCCGCCAAAGCTGCCCCCGATCGCGAGGTTGAGTAGGATGTAAAAAGGTTGATCAAAGGGCCATACCTCAACACTCCGATCCTTTGGCTCGAAGGTGTACACCAGCTGGTTGTCAACAAAAAAGGCAATACTCTCCGGCGTCCATTCCGCTGCGTAGCGGTGAAAGCCTTCTTCTATGTCAGCGAAAGTAGTCGTCTTTGAGCTGGCATTGTCTCCGTGCCCATCTTTGGTGTGCAGTGTAGTGAAAATTTCCCCTGGCTTCTTCCCTACGTATTCCAGAATATCAATTTCTCCACAAGTAGGCCACCTAGCAGTGTCAATGTTTTGACCCAGCATCCAGAAGGCAGGCCAGAGGCCTTCCCCTACCGGAATTTTTGCCCTCGCTTCAATACGACCATAACGGAAGTGCTGCTTGTTCTTGGTCGTTATCCGGGTAGAAGTGTATACCTCACCGTCTTTTTGTGCCGTGATGGTAAGCATACCGTTGGCCAACCGGTGGTTCTTCTTTGTGTACAGCTGCCGTTCATTATTTCCCCAGCCACATAGGTTCGGGCAGCCATCCCCCAACTCGTAGTTCCAGATAGAGGTGTCTAGTTCCGTATCATTAAATTCATCCGACCAAACCATAGTCCGCTCCCTTGTCCCCGCAATGGAGGTTCTTTCAGCCGCTTCAGCTGAGGAGCAATCTTGCAGCACCGCCAGCAGCGGTAGCAGGAATAATAGGAAAGAAGGCTTCATCTTCTCAAGTGGTTATTGGTAAACCCGCACCCAATCCACTTCCATGGTTGATTCCGCAAAGTCTGATACGATGGTGCCACCGAAGTTCCCTCCCATGGCAACGTTGAAAATCAGGAAGAAGTCACTATCGAAAGGTAGCGAGCTATCATTAGAAAAAGTGTGGTAGAGCTCGTCGTCCACGAAGAAGCGAATGGTCTCCGGAGACCAGATGACGGAGAAAGTGTGGAATTCAGTAGAAATTCCTGGCACGTCGGTATCCCGGGTTACGGCATCACCACCCGAAAAGCCAGGAAAGTGGAGGGAGGAAAACAACTGGTCCTGCCGGTTACCTACATGTTCCATAATGTCAATCTCACCACAGCCCGGCCAGGTGTTGGTCGCATAATCTTCGCCTAACATCCAAAGAGCGGGCCAGGTACCACCACCAGTAGGCAACTTGGCGCTAATGTCAACCCGGCCGTAGGTGAACTCAAATTTATCCTCCGTTACCAGACGGGCGGAGGTATAGTTAGCCCCACCAAAAGCTTCTCTCTTAGCCGTAATTTTAAGCTTACCGTCTTCTACCCGAACATTGTCTGCCCGGTCGGTGTAAGTCTGTTCTTCGCCATTACCCCACCCATTGTTACCACGGCCGATGTTGTAGCTCCATTTCGCCGGATCAGGAGCACCATCCGTATCAAATTCGTCTGACCAAACCAGGTTGTCGTAATCTGTGTCATCACTACCGCCAGGTGAAGGCTTAGTAGAGCTGAAGGTATGGTACCAGGCCAGTGCCGGGTTGTTACCCTGTATGGCGCGAAGCACCAAACGGTTATCCGTAATGGACATAATCTCATAAGTAGTAGCACCAATGTAGTAACTCATAAAGCTATCATCGGCTAAGATCATGTTCGTCCCTCTCGTTTGACCAGGAACGCCGTTGTCCACCACAAAGCTTTCCGCTGGCGCAAGCTGTACGCGCTGGGGCGTACTTTCTACCGCAAAGTCATAGCAAAAATCGAAGCCAGCGGAGCCACCGCCAACGTCCTGATAACCGACATTGAAGTAGGTCTGACCAAAGTTATTAAGTTGATAAAAAAGTGAGCCGCCCTCGGTAGAAAAAACGAGTTCATCCTGATAGAAGCATAGACTCTCTTCCGCGCCGTCCTTCTCAAAAGGAGCAGCCTGGTAGTAGTTGGGGTAGAAATTCAATTCAGCATTATCGTCGTTCTGGCCAACACCAAAGTGGCCAGGTTCATCCGCCGCCCAATACCAGGTCTTGCTGCTGCCATCCGTCAGAAATTCCAACACCTCAGGGTCGCTGAAATTACTCTCCACTGTGATTTCGGAGGTAAGAGTGGTACTAACACCGGCGGTGCCGGAGGCTACTACGGTTACCCCATAGGTATTAACCCCAATTTGGTTAAAACGCTTGGTGAGCTGGCCCGTAGGGGCAATCTCTTCGCTACCGTCACTAAATACAAACCGGTAAGTAATGGCATTATCTGCCGTGGCCGTTAAGACCACCTGACCGCTACCGTCTCCGAAGGGAGCATCGGCCGTTTGGCCCGTAATACTCGCCTCCAGCGTTAGATTCTGTGGTGTGGTAATTTCACCAAAAGAGTACTCTTCCTGTTCGCAGGTAAAGCAAAGCAGAGCAAGAGCGGTTAAGAGAAAAAACTGTTTCATGATTAGTCGTTTACTAAAGGCGCTTAAGGGGCGCGGCCGCAGGTGCGGTGTTTGTTTTTTAAAAAGCAAGGGAAGCAGGTATCCCTACTCCTGGCTGATATCGTCGAAGTAGTAGGTCTCTCCCGTTCCTGCTGTGCCGAAGTTGCCAAAGACGACAACCCTTCGGATGTTGGGAAAAGCTTCGATGCCGGAAAAATCATACGTAAGTTCCTCCCACTGGTCAGCGCCAATGGTGGTAGCGGAGACTTCTATATTGTCATCGGGATTGTCGGGGTTCTCCAGCTTAAACAGAATAGGCGCTCCGGCTACCGGAGACCATACTTTGAGCTTTATCGTTGTTTGCCCGCTGCTGAAATCAATCGGAGCAGCCATGTCGATGAACACACCCGCCCATACTTCTGATCCATCGTTCTTCGTCAGGCTAGCTACCCGGCTGCTGCTGTTGATGCCACTAGCATCGGGGTTATCAATCACCTCCGCTCCGGCACCGCCAAAGCCATCAAAAGTGTAGCTGGCATCGGCGTTTTGGAAATCAAGCGGGAAGGCAAGGTCGCTACCGCCTCCACCGCCGCCACCGCCTCCACCGCTCTCACCGTCTAGGGTGATATCGTCGAAGTAGAAGTTTTCGTTCATTCCGTTTGTTCCGAAATCAAAGAAGATCACAATCTTTTCGTAGGGCAGAGAGAGATCGCCAGCGGAGCTGAAGTTAAATTCCACCAGGTGCCAGGCATTGGCTTCCGTAGTATTAGCGGTTACCTCTACGTTGATGTCAGCGTCCTCAGCATCTTCTAATTTGAGGATTACTGGAATTCCGGCCCGGGGGGACCAAACATTGACAAAAATGCTGTTGGAAGAAGAAAAGTCTACTGGGCCCTCCAGAGAGAGGAAAGCGCCAGCCCATACTTCCGAGCCATTGGATTTGTTGAGTTCTACTACCATGGAGCTACCGTTGCCAGCAGTCACGTCCGGGTTAGCCACCACACTTGCGTTAGCGCCACCGAAACCGCCCCAGGCGAAGTTGATTCCGCTGTTCTCAAAGTTGAGCGGCAAGACGACCGCATTACTGCTGTTATTAACGGTAACCGTTTGGGTTTCCTCCAGGCTCGTCTCCACTCCTTCGCTGAGCGCCACGACGCGAACGTCGTAATCACCTGCTTCTGCGTATGCATGGCTGATGGT
This sequence comes from uncultured Lewinella sp., assembly GCA_938021455.1. Taxonomy (GTDB): domain Bacteria; phylum Bacteroidota; class Bacteroidia; order Chitinophagales; family Saprospiraceae; genus Neolewinella. The sequence goes on from CALIGP010000045.1 coordinate 7,884, forward strand.
TTCTCCTTGCTGAAAGAGTGTTGGCGTCTCATCGGTTACGTCTCCGAAGTAAGCGTTAAAGCCAGCCGCAAAGTCTGCCGTTGCGGAGACATCAATGGAAAGTGAGTTACCGGGTGTTCCGCCTATATCCACCATCAGGTTACGGGGTGGCGTAGCGTCAATGGTGAGTGTTTCATTGAGCGTAGCGGTTTCGCCAGAGATGCCCGTTGCCGTAAGGGTTAGGGTGTAAGTTCCAACCATGTAGCTATGAGTCGCAGATTCACCAATGGGCATTTCCTCAACGGGGCTACCGTCACCAAAGTCGACGTTAAAAAGGGTCACGCCCTGGCCTCCGGGAGTAATGGTAGCGTCGCCGGGGTTATCGGCGTCCATCATGATGTCCAGTGAAAGCTGGGTGGGTACCGGAGCGTCCTCCAAAGCGGGTAAGATCTGATCGTCGTCGCAAGCCATGAAGCCAACGAAGAGAAGCAGAAGAAGTAGATATTTAGTAGGCATGACCGAAGAGGTTTGCGATAGTTTATAAATAGTAGAAAACATACGAGAGGATTAGTAGCCAGGGTTTTGGCTCCAATTCCCGTTAGAGAACTGTATCTCCTCGAAGGGAACGGGGAAAAGCTCGTTCTTCCCTGCCGTAAAGCCATCTATGGCACCTGCGGCCGCGCCCGTACGAACGAGGTCGAAAAAGCGATGGGCTTCTCCCATAAGCTCCAACCGGCGCTCGACTTGAATGAAGTCTCCCAGTGCTGCACCGCTGGAACTAATATCATGATCCATATCCCCGAAGGCACGGCGGCGGACCTGGTTGAGATAGTCACGGGCCTGCTCGTCGTTGCCGGTCGCATTTAGCGCTTCGGCGGCCATTAGCAGTACATCAGCGTAGCGAATGGAGCGGTAGTTGTTCGGATTCGTCAGGTTCTGATCACCAATATTACTGTCTCCCTTCCGCGCTATGTACTTACGGTTGTAGTAGCCTGTATGTTCAAAGCCCGTACCGAAACCAGCCCCTGTTTCTGCCGCCCAGGCGTCAATATCAAGGATGGCCACGTCGCGGCGGCTATCTCCTGGCTCGTAGGCCTCAAAAGCAGCCTGCGTGGGTACGTTGAAGCTAAATCCACTATCGTAGACCGGCCCGGTATGGTTCCGGATGCCGTTAAAACCAACGGCGACGTTTCCTTCACTACACTGCAGGCAACCAAAGCCCGCACCTTCCGCATCGGTGTACTGCACCTCAAAGACAGAGCCCGGTCCGTTTTCTCCGGTATTCTCAAAAATGCCGGCAAA
>CALIGP010000046.1 GCA_938021455.1 uncultured Lewinella sp.
TAATAGGCTTCCTTTACCGGAGCGTCCGTAACCGTCAGTTCCAGCTCCAGTGCCTTTAGGTAACCCGGTAACGGGTCGCCACAATCTTCCAGCACTTGCTTCATCGCCGAAAAAAGCCCCTTCGGAGAATAGTTCCCCGCTACGCGCTCCACCAGGTTCTTGCCCTTAGCATCGACGATGCGAACGACGGGGTTGTTCCAGGAAGGCTCGCCGTATGCTTCCAGTACTTTCCGATCCGATCCACCTTTGTTGTTAAAGATAGCCAGCGGCACAAATTCATTCTCAATGGCTTCCACCATCAGCGGATGACTCAGCGTTGATGTGCCGTATCGTTGGCAGGTCGCACAGCCAGGCACCTCCTGAAAAAGGATCAGCACGGGCTTGTTGGTCTTGACGGATTCTGCCAATGCTTCCTCATAATTTCGGAACCAGCTGACCTTACCCAACTCATCCCGTTGCCCCTCCACTTGCGTGCGGGTTTGGGCAAATAGCGTTGTCGCCATCAGGAAAGCAGCGATAATCAGTACGTTTTTCATAGTAAATACTTTTATGTGCTATTGAATGTCCGAAGGGTAAGATACGTTGTATCACCTTCCTTCAATCCGGTTTGAATGTGTGGATGCGGACAGTTTGCCCGGGATATAAAGGCACTAAATACGCCCTAAAAGCCCCTCCATTAACCAACGTTAACCCTACCTAACCTGTATGCCCCGATAAAATGCTAGCTTTGCCGTGCTAATTTGGCCACCCAAAGTGGGTGGCCTTGTATCAGACCTTACCTACCCATGGGAAAATTGAATCGCCTGCACCAATTAACCGGATGGCTCGTTTTTACAATCGCCGCCATCGTTTACCTGCTTAGCGCAGAGCGAACCGGCAGTCTTTGGGACTGCGGAGAGTTCGTGCTCGGTGCCTACAAAATGCAAGTCGTTCACCCACCGGGTGCACCGCTCTTCCTGCTCATTGGCCGCATTTTTGCCATTTTTGGAGGTGGCCTTTCCGCTGAAGCTGGCAGTAACCCCGCCATGATCGCCTTTGCCGTAAACGCCATGTCAGGTATCTGTACGGCCTTCTCCGCGGCTTTTGTGGCCTGGATGACGATCATGCTCAGTAAAATCGCGCTATTGGGTCGCGACGAAACAGCGGAACTCGGCAGTGGACAGAACGTTGCCGTAGCCGCTAGTGGACTCGTGGCCGGTCTGGCCACTGCCTTTTGTACCTCCGTTTGGTTCTCCGCTGTAGAGGGCGAGGTATACGCCATGTCTCTGTTTTTCACCTGTCTCACGGCCTGGGCCATGGTGCGCTGGTATGCTAAGCCGGATACCGCCGAGGCAGATCGCTGGCTTTTATTTGCGCTCTTCGCTTCTGGCCTGTCCATCGGCGTTCACCTTTTGTCTATCCTGACGATCCCTGCCATGGGCATCTTCTACTACTTCAAAAAGAAAAACGACACCAATCTTGTGGGCCTTGGCCTATCCGTATTAGCGGGCGTAGCCGTCATTGTCTTTATCCAGAGTTTCATCATTGTGGGCATTCCTACTATCTGGCAGTTCTTTGAAATCCCAATGGTAAACGGTGGAATGCCCGTCCACTCTGGTCTCCTCCCAACATTGCTTCTACTGGGTGCCGCCATGTTCTTCGGCTTGCGTTATGCGCATCGTAAAAACAATGCCATACTCCAGCAGATCATGGTTGGTTTCGGACTAATGGTAATTGCCTTCAGCACCGTTGGCGTCGTCGTTCTTCGCGCCGAAGCCAAGACGCCGGTGAACATGAATAACCCGGACAATGTAACCAGCTTGCTGCCCTACCTTAACCGGGAACAGTACGGTGAACGGAGCCTGATCTACGGACAGACCTTCACCGCCGAGGTAACCAACACCGAGGTAACCCCTCGCTACGGACTCGTCAATGGAAAGTATGAGCCTAACATTACCCAAAAGATCACGCCGGAGTACAGCAAGAAAATGTTCTTCAGCCGGATGTATGACAACACCCAGGGAAGAGTCAACCTCTACAAGCAATGGATGGGTCTCGACCCCGCCAAACCACTACCCCGTGGCCGCCCGAACCAGGGAGACAACATCAAGTTCTTCGTCAATTACCAGCTGGGCTGGATGTACTGGCGCTACTTCATGTGGAACTTCTCCGGCCGCCAGAATGGTGAGCAGGGTTTCTACAGCTGGGATGATAGCTCCGGCAATTGGATTACCGGTATCAAGCCACTTGACGAAGCCCGACTAGGCAATCTTGATGCCTTACCCGAATTCGCCAAAGAAGATCCTGCGAGAAATACTTATTTCCTGCTACCCTTCCTATTTGGTCTCATCGGTCTCTTCTGGCACGCCAGCCGGAGTAGTAAAGAATTTATCGGACTGCTAACACTCTTTGTCATCACGGGCATCGGCATTATCGTGTACACCAATCAGCCGCCGAACGAGCCGAGGGAACGAGACTACGTTCTCGTAGGTTCCTTCTTCGTCTTCTGTATGTGGATGGGCATGGCCGTGCCCGCGATATATGAACTCGCCCGAACGAAACTTAACCAGAAAGGCTTTGCCGTAGCCGGTGGCATCGGCGCCGTGGTGCTTATTGCTCCGCTGCTAATGGGCTTCCAGAACTGGGACGACCACAGCCGTGCCCAGCACAGCGGTGCTCGTGACTACGCGAAAAACTTCCTGGAGTCCGTTGACAAAAACGCCATCATCTTCACCTACGGAGATAATGACACCTACCCGCTGTGGTACGCCCAGGAGGTAGAGAACGTCCGCCCGGATGTGCGCGTCGTTAACCTCAGCCTTATTGCCGTAGACTGGTACATTGACCTGCTGCGCTACAAAATGAATGACTCCCCACCGATCAATCTTGGCCTGAGCCAGGACCTCATCCGTGGACGTCTCCGCAATCAGGTCCCCTACCTGAACCGCAACAACCAAACCGGTAATTGTGCCAGTGACCGCCCCACCAGCTTAGACCAGCTGATGAAGACGATCGCCACGAGAAACCCCGTGCCGCTGCGGAGTGGATCCAGCCTGGAAACGCAATACGCCAGCTGTAACGTTGGCATTCAGGTAGACCCTCGCCAATTGAGTCGGGCGCCATGGCTGGTACCCGCCGGAGAGCAGGCACAGCAGCGTATCCCCATTCGGATTAGCAGCAGCCGCTTGCTGAAGGACGAGATTGCTATTCTCGACATCATCAACTCCAACCTCTACGACCGTCCTATCTACTGGGCCGTTACCTGCCAGCAGAGTAAGCTGATGGGTCTTGAGAACTACCTCGAATTGGAAGGACTCGGACTGAAGCTAACCGTCACCCAAAACCCGAGTGATAGCCGTAACTACGGTATCATCGGTAGTGGTGGGATCAATACCGACAAGACCGCTGACCTCGTCATGAATACCTGGCAGTGGGGTAACTTCGACAAAGTCGACACTCACATCAGTAGTAGCTACCAGCCGGCAGTTCAGTCTATGCAGATCGTTATCATGCGTACCATGGAGGCCCTGATGGCCGAAGGCAAGACGAATGAGGCACTCGCCGTTGGCGACAAGTACTTTGCGTCTTTCCCGGACATGAACTTCCCGTTCTTCTATCAGACTTACCTGATGCTGCAGCCTTACTTCCAGGCCAACCAACTGGAACGAGCACAACCTATTTTGGAGCAACTGGCTCGTAATACGGCGGATCGCCTGGATTACTATGACACCCTCGATGAGACTCGTAAAAACCTCAGCTACGAAGGCGAGGTCGTCCGGGCTGAAGCCATCGCCCGGGGCATGTTACAGCAGGTACGTGCCCGTGGTAGCGCGGAGATCAAAGCTTCCATTGAGCAGATTCTGGGTAACCACCTATACCTGGTGCCGGAAGCAGGACCTCAGAATCCGGGGTAGAGTTTTGCAGGTTGCAAGTTTCAGGTTGCAGGTTGTCCTACTTGAAACTTGCACCCCGCAACTTGCAACTTGCAACCTGCCCCCTATCTTAGCCCCATGCAGGGATTAATTGACCACGCCCGTACTTTCGCTGATCGGGAAGCCATTGTTTCCAATGGACAAATTTTCACCTACGGAGAGTTGTTGGAACGCTCTGGCAGCGTTGCAGCCGCCTTACTAGTCGGCCGGGAAGACCTGGGCGAAGCCCGGGTGGCCTTCATCGTCCCACCCTCTTTTGAATACGTTTACTGCCAGTGGGGCATCTGGCAGGCGGGCGGCGTTGCCGTGCCGCTTTGTGTAGACCATCCCCTCCCGTCCTTACGCTACGTGTTGGACGATACTGCGGCGGAAGTGCTGATCGTCCATGAGGCGTATGAAGCTTTGCTTGATGAGACCGTGAAAGAGCTGGGGATACGGCTGTTGCCGCTGGGAGAAATCCCGGACAAGGCCCCTAATGCGCCCTTACCCAACCTTGCACCTGCGGGGCGCGCCCAACTCCAATTGCGCAACGCGCAAATCCTGTACACCTCCGGTACGACGAGCCTCCCAAAGGGTGTCGTCACCACCCACGCCAACATCGAAAATCAGATCAAAACCCTCGTAGACGCCTGGGAATGGAGCGCTGACGACCGGATACTAAACATCCTGCCGCTACACCACGTCCATGGCATCATCAACGTGCTGAGCTGTGCGCTCTGGAGTGGTGCTCGCTGTGAATTTCTGCCTCGCTTCGACGCGAAAACCGTTTGGGAGAAAATGGCCAGTGGAGAGATCACCCGTTTCATGGCCGTACCAACGATTTACTATAAACTGATCAGTTACTGGGAGCAACAGCCCAAAAGCGAACAAGCCCGCCTCAGTGCCGGCGCCCGACAGCTTAATCTGATGATTTCCGGATCGGCAGCGTTGCCCGTCCCCACACTGGAGCGTTGGCGCGCCATTACGGGCCATACCCTGCTGGAGCGTTACGGCATGACCGAGATCGGCATGGGCCTCTCCAACAGCTATCGGGGCGAACGACGGCCGGGCCATGTAGGACTGCCGCTACCCGGCGTAGAGATGCGCCTGGCCGACGCAGAAAACAATACCATCAGGGAAGCCAACGTACCCGGAGAAATACAGATCAAAGGCGACAGCGTCTTCAAAGAATACTGGCAAAAGCCGGAAGCGACGGCCAAAGCCTTTACCGAAGACGGCTGGTTTTTAACTGGCGATGTAGCAGAGCTCAACGACGGCCTTTACCGCATTCTGGGCCGGGACTCGGTGGACATCATAAAGTCCGGTGGTTACAAAATTTCCGCACTCGAAATAGAGGCCGTACTGCTGCGACACGAGCTGGTGGACGAATGCGCCGTTGTCGGTCTCCCCGATGAAGAATGGGGTGAAATCATTGCCGCCGCCATCGTATCTTCGGGGACGCCGGACACCGGCGAGCTGACCGCCTGGCTCCGGGAACGCATCCCCGCTTACCGCCTGCCGCGCCGATGGCTGCAGCTGGCTGAAATACCCAGCAACACCCTTGGAAAGGTGACCAAGAACGAACTCAAAAAATTATTCTAACGATGGATTTCTGGACAAGCTTTCCTTACTGGGGCATCCTCCTTCTAATCGGGGTTAACACCTGGCTGGTGGTCCGGCGAGACATTGAAGTGGAGGAGCGGGAAGGGAGCGAGTTAGACCATTAATTTTGAGGTGGTGGGTAATGTAAGACGAGTAGGCGCAAACGCAGGTGCAAGGAAAGTTTAAAAAGCAAAGAAGGGCTACGTCGAACTCACCAGTTCACCTCCAAAGCCCCATCCTCCCCCGTAACGTGCACCTTCCAGCCGCGCTCCCCCGCCAGCTCCCGCCACTCCGCCAAACGATAAGTAGGGTTACTGCCATCAACCACCAGCAGCGGAGAGCCGGACACCTCTGGTAAACGGTCCGGGTGCAAGCCATTGCGGATCAACACGTGGGTGAAGTCGCCGGCAGCTAAGCTTTCCTCCTTTATGTTTTTATCTAAGATCAGCCAACGGGTATCACTCACGGCGAGAGTCCCGTTTTTCAAAGAGAGATCTCCCACGACGGTATCGGCAGTAAACGGATGCGTAAAGGCAGGCTCGTAGCCGTGGTGCTCACGATTGGGGCCTGCGGTCCAGGCAAGGTCGTCAGGTGCGGGTTCTGAGCCGAGGGCGAAGGCTGTCTCAGCGCCGAAGCGGACATCCATCAGTCCACCACGGGAAACGTGGTAGAGGGTGATCGTTGCTTCTTTAACCTCCCCCGGCACCTGCGTCCGCGCCCCGAAAAACGTCCCCGTAAAAACGAGCACAGCGGCTAGTAACGCCCACCAATTCCGCCAGCGCACCCAGATGGCCAGCAGACCAATGCCGAAGGCCAGCGATAGCGCCCAATACCAATTCAGGTCGGGTACTTTAAGCAAGGAACCCGGTAATTGCTGGAAGAAAAAGATGAAGGCATTCTGTAAGCCAATCACTGCACCCAGCAAGGCTCCCGTCAGCGCAGCCATTACACTTTTACCACCTAGTGCAACTACCAGTCCATGAAATAAACCCAGAAACATCGCCCCAAAGGCCGATACGATCACCACCGTTCCACTAACCAGAAAGTAGGTTGGGAACTGCCCGAAGTTGTAGAGCGACAGGGGCAAAGTCCCCAGTTGCGCGCCCGTGCTGGCCCCGATGGTCGACCAGGCCGCCCGCAGGATTTTCGTTGGCCAACGGATCAGCCGATCGATCGGCGAGGCAAACAATACGATGCCAATGATGGCCGTAAACGACAGTTGAAAACCCACCCGAAACAACTGTCCGGGATCCAACCAAAGCATAAGTAATGCCGCTGCCGCCAACGTATTAAAAATGTCTCCCTTCCGGTGGCTGATGCCACCGATGGCCAAAATTGTAAACATGATGGCCGACCGCTGTACCGACGGGCTAAAGCCCGACACCAACGCAAATAACCAGACCGCAACTACGCTTAGGCCCGCCACCAGCCAGCGGCCAGCCGTCGTACGATCAAGCCGAAGCACCGTCACCAACAGGAAGCGTAGGATGAGAAATATGATGCCTACATGAAGGCCCGAAACTGCCAGCACGTGGATGGCTCCCGTCTCCGTATAAGCCGATTTCACCTCCTGGCTAATCCCGTCCCGCTTTCCCATTACGAGAGCGGCAGCAACGGCTAACTCATCACCGGAGAGATAAGCCTGAAAAGTCTGAAACCACGCATTTCGCCAGCGTTCTGCCCGAGCGCGAAGTCCGCCCCGGGCCGACTGGCTCACCCGCCAGTCCGCTCCCTCCCGCAGGAACACCTGATGATAGATCGCCTGGCGATGCCAGTACGCCCGCAGGTCGAAGACGTGCGGGTTGAGTGGCCCCTGTAGCTCGCGAACCTTGCCCTTGAAAACAATCTCGTCTCCTACAGAAAGTGTACTCGTTTTTTCGTCTGGCGGCAGGTATAACAATAGTTGGCCGGTCACCACTCGGTTACTCGTGGAGTCGTTGAGTAGAGTCTTTACGGATGCTTCCGCCCGAATGCTTTTTCGCCCCGGGCGCAGGCTGGTGACGGTGACTGCCAGCAGGTCCTCCGCGTCCAACTGTGAGGCGAAAAAGTTGGCTTGCTCAGGCAGGTAAGCAGCGTTGTTGCGCCAGCCTCCCAGCGTAAAAAAAAGGAGTAAAATGAAGGCACTTGCTCCTACGGCTTTCCAACGCTCAGGGCCCGGAAAAAGGACACTCAAAAGAACGGGGAGGAAGCAGGCAATCGCAGCATAAAACCAGGTTGACGGATCGGTATAGCCCATTGCATCCGCCACAAAAACGCCCAAGCCAAACCCCACTACGGCGGGCACCAGCGGTACCCTGCCCCAGGCAGGGGGTGGTGATGGTTTGGTTTTCGTCTTAGTCACCCCGTGAAAGTAGGGAAATTTCCGGGCTTAGCTTGGTTCGCTGCCGTTTATCCGGCCCTTCCGGTATAAATCCAGGCGAACAAAGTCTACCTCCTTGCATACGGCATCCGTCGCCCCTTCCCCACCTCATGGTAGTTATCAAGGCCCGCTACACTCATCGTTCGCAGCAGTTCGTGATCCACGTGCCCCGTTTCGGCGACCGCCTCGTCAGGCAGGAATATTTCCTGCACCCGACCAACGATAAAGTAAGTCTCAATGCCACTGATCTTATGTTCCTCTTCGAAGGTGAGCCCAATACGAATTTTACTCTCCGCCACATAGGGCGCTTTACACTTTTCGCTGTATTCCGGCGTGAGACCAGTAGCCGCAAATTCAGACTCTTCCAGCTTGTAATTAGCACTCGTCTGGTGGGCTTGCTCCAGAAAGTCGGGGTGCAGCGTATTGATCGTAAACCACTTATTGGCCTTCAGGTGGTGGTAGGTGTGCCGGGGCACCGTGAGCGGGCGCATGATGAAGCCCAGCAACGGAGGAGAGCTGGCACTGATGTGCACGAAAGAGCTGAATACCCCAAGGTTCTCCTGCCCGCGGTAGCCGCGGGTGCCCACCAAATGCACGCCACGCGGTCCTGGCAGCGTGTTCATAAAATGGCGGCGGTACATGGACTCTTGCGCAAGGATGTCTTCAAGACTTAAGTGCATAGTTTGCGATGGTTTACCCGATAAATGCCTTAGCCCGATAAATGTTCTGAGCGGCAGCCTTTACCCGAGGTCCTTTACGGTAAAGCCCAGTGTTTCCAGGTCCCGGTAAAAATCAGGGTAGCTCTTACCAACGACCAGCGGGTCTTCAATCCGGACGGGATGCTGTAGTGCCAGTGGCGCCAGGGCCATTGCCATACGGTGATCGTGATAGGTAGCGAAAGTGGGAGTCCCGGCAGAAAAGTCCGCCTTTTCTTCCTGCCCGAAAAACTGCTGCCCCTCCTGAGCACCGCTCATGTGGGCGGGAATTTTGTAGAGGGCTATTCCCAGCTTACCAAGTTCTGTTTTCATGGCTTTCACCCGATCGGTTTCCTTGATAAATAGCGTCTGCAAACCACTGTAGAGCCCCTGCACACCCAAACCGGCGCAGCTGGCCATGAGCGTCTGAGCGATGTCGGGGCACTTGACAAAGTCTTGCTCGAAGAAGGGAGGAACTACAGCATCAGCCGGTTTTTCGATACGGAGCCCCGTTTCGTTGAAGGTCGTGATTACCTCAAAGCGACGGTATAAATCAGCAACCACCGAATCGCCCTGAACACTCTCCTCAAAGAGGCCGTCAATCTGCAGATCGGCCGAAGGGGCCAAGGCCGCCAAGCCGTAGTAGTAGCTGGCGGCTGACCAATCAGCCTCCACGGTAAATTCCCGGGGGTGATAAGCTTGTGCGGGCACAACGATCGTCTGCCCATCCCACTCGTGTTGCACGCCAAAGTAGGCCATCAACGATAGCGTCATGTTGATATAGGGGATACTAACAATCCGGCCTTCCAAAGTGAGGCGAAGCCCCTTGGGCAGCGTGGGGGCAAGCATCAGCAGGCTGGAGATATACTGACTACTGGTGTCGGCTGCAATGCTGATCGCGTCCGTTGCATCCAGGGCGCTGTGTCCTATTTTCAGGGGCGGGTAGCCTTCGTTTTCGACGTAGCTAATATCAGCCCCAAGCTTCCGCAGGGCGTCAACGAGAATGCCGATGGGGCGTTCTTTCATCCGCTTGCTTCCGGTCAGTATCTGGTAACCGGGACGGCGACTCAGGAAGCCCGTGAGAAAACGGAAAGTGGTGCCGGCCGGGCCAGCGTCCAGGGTTTCGTCTTCGCTGGCGAGCAGATTTTGCAAGCGGACGGTATCGTCGGCTTCGGCCAGGCGATGAATCGGAAATCCACCAGGCGTTAGCGCGCGGATGATGAGCGCACGGTTAGCGATAGATTTGGATCCGGTAAGCTGGATGCGGCCGGTTAAGGGGCCGCCGGGGTGGCTGAGTTCGTACATTTCTTGAGTCAAGTAGTCAAATAGTCAGGGAGTCAAATAGTCTGTTAACGTGAATCAGAAAGTCTTCAGGCAGCACTCTCTGACTGTTTGACTCTCTGACTAGTTGACTCTCAGGGCGCAGACGCAGGTGCAAAGAAACGCTTTTAAGCGCAAGGGGCTTCAAAGACCGGGCCTACTTCTGATATCCCACCAGTGCTTCCAGGCTGATCCGGCCTTCGTAGATTGCCTTGCCGACAATGACGCCGAAACAGTCAATGTCTTTTAGCGCGTCCAGGTCACTCGTATCCGTCACACCGCCGCTGGCAATCAGCTGAACGTCGGGCTGTTCTTTACGGATACGACCGTAGAGCTCCCGGGCCGTCCCTTGCAACAGTCCATCCTTACTTACGTCGGTACAGATCGTATAACGGACGCCTTTTGCTACGTACTCCGCCAGAAATTCAAACAGTTCCCGGTCGCTGGCTTCCTCCCAACCAGAGACGGCAATCTTGTCTCCGTGCACGTCCGTACCGAGAATAATCTTCTCCGCTCCGAAGCGTTCCAGCCAGCCAAGAAATACTTCCGGCTGCTTCACCGCAATCGTTCCACCGGTCACCTGAGCGGCTCCGCTTTCGAAGGCAATGCGTAAGTCTTCGTCGCTCTTCATGCCACCGCCCCAGTCAATGTGCAGGCTCGTTCCGCCAGCAATCCGCTCCAGTACTTTATGATTCACGATGCCACCGCCCCTGGCGCCGTCCAGATCAACGACGTGGAGCCGCTGCAGGCCAGCCGCTTCAAACTCCCTGGCTACCGCCAGCGGGTCTTCATTATAGATCGTTTTCTGATTGTAGTCGCCCTGGGTGAGGCGGACGCATTTTCCGTCGATGAGGTCGATGGCGGGGATGATGTGCACGGAGGTTGGTATTTTAGTGTTTTGGTTGGTTGGGATTTTGGGCTACTGCAGGTAGGAGGGGGAAGCTTTTAACAGGTAAAAATCAACTAAATTAGTAAAAGCTAAAACCGTTTATCAGGTCTTTCTATAGCATTAATCAATCTTGTTTTCACTTTGTCAAAATTGACTTTTTTGACAAGCATTGGCGGTTCAATTTCAAACCGAATATCATCAAAATAGCTAAGCGCACGAACGGGGATTAGCGAACTTGAGTGGGTATATTTTTGAAGATAAGCTCCTACCATTTCTGCCAGTGAATACTGTTCCAGTAGAAAGTACATATCATAAAAGTCTTTTTGCCTTTCACCACTCCCACTAATAGCATTCAATTTCATAGCTGCAATATCCAGGCAACTTGCGATTCTAACATCTTCAACCTCAATGATTGGCTCCACCCAGGGATATGCATGTGTTATAAAGTCTACCTTAACATCATCAATAAAACCTTTTAGAGTGTTTTTCCCAATCGCTGTCCTGTTAAACCGATGGTTTTCTAAGACTTCTTCTTCAAGCTTCAAGTTATCAAAAGGCAACATGGAAAATAAATCCAAATCAATAGAATGACGGTGCCCTAGTTGTAACGCGAGTGACGTACCACCGACCAAAACGAAGTCACTAAAGACCTCTTCTGATTGCAAATCTTTGAGTATTTGCAATGTTTTTGAGTCAATAATTTGTGGACCTATATGGATCATTAAATTCGGAGTTGACGTAGATGCTTGTGAACGTTTTATCTCTGATGCTTAATTGTTTGCTTTCGCTACAAACTTCAAGCATTTTCTCTTTGCCATAATAGTTCTGTACCGAACGCCATTGAAGAATATCCCCTCTTTCGATAATTCGCTCAATAACAATAAACCAAGATCGATCGAAATCGAAGGTGGACATATCATATTCCCAAAGTAAATGCTTTGGAAGATTGAGCACTATAGTCGCGTTGGAAGCCATTAATGAGTAAACACTTTACTTACGCTCTGGTTGCCTCTACTACCCCATCCAACCCAACAACGCCTCGATCAAATCTTCGGGATCGGAGACAGGTACTGCTTCTTCAACCTTCTCTGCACCTGCGTCTGCGCCCCCCTTCTTTGCCTTTACGGGCTCTTTTTCTTCTTCCTGCGTTCCTCCCTTCGCCAAAGAGAGCAAGCGCTGCCGGTCAAAGGCACTGAAGTCCGAAAAAGTGCGTCGTAAGAGCGGCAGCACCATCTCAAAGTCTTCCCAGTCAAGGTCCGACACCCAATTGTCCACCAAAGCCCATAGCGGCGGATAGTGAAACAGCAACTGCCCGCTGCCGTGCAAAAAGCCCCCCAGCCACTGCGCTACGGGATGTGCGCCATTAGCCGTAGACAGCGCCCGCGAAAAACGCTTGGCCGCCTCAGGGTCATCGATCATTCCGTGGTCATACAACAGACGGACGCAATGGCCCTCAATGAGCGGATTCACCCCTCCAGCAGAGACCAACCGCCAGAGGCCGGAGGTCCAGATATCGGCGTGTTCTTCATTGTCCAGCTGCGCCAGTGCGTAGTTCGCCGCAGAGAGGTGGCCAAGTAAGTCCGTCGCCTGCTCATCATCAATATTGGTCGCTGCGGCGGGCAGGCCTGCCGCCAGCCGGGGCAGCAGCTCGTCAATGACCAGCAGTAGCGCCGTCGTGTCCGTCTTGCGGCTGTCGCCGTAACGGCTCGTCTGTACGAGCGTTGGCAAAGCCGCCAGCAAAGAGGCAACGTCAGTCGTCTCCGCCGCTCTCTCCCGTAGGGAATCCATTAGCTCAGGCACCACGTCGGGCAGGTCGGCCCGCAGGCAGTCCAGGGTCAACTGAGCTAGCGGCCGGATGGTCTTCATCTCCGTCGCCCGCTCAGTAGCGTAGCGGCCCGCCGCCAAGGGCAGCGTATTGCCGTAGCTTGCCCGCTCGATCAGATATAAGCTGTATTCCGGTTGCCACTCCAGTAACCAGATTTCTTTGAAACTGCTCAAGCTGTCCGGCCCGCTGGGTTGCAAACGTCCCCAATTGATTGCCAGTAAGTTCAGCCTATGCAACAGGTGGCTCTTGCGTAGGTCATTGTTCGCCCGCAAGTCAATGCCTCCACGAGGGTTGGCTTTTGTTCCCTTTAAATATTGCTCGCCCGCCGTTTCCCAGAGTTTCGCCATACGGGTGCTTTTCAGCTCCCGGTTCAGGTCTGCTACCAGGGGTACGGTTGTTACCCCCGGCGGCACGAA
>CALIGP010000047.1 GCA_938021455.1 uncultured Lewinella sp.
GCCTTGCTCGGTGTAGGCGACCGGGCTACGCTTTTTTTACCACCAGAGTTGGGCTATGGCGCTGAGGGCGATCCGCCGGATATTCCGCCACGGAGTGAGTTGATTTTTTATGTGGAAGTGATGGAAGTGAATTAGTAATGATAGTAGTGGTCGTATGGTAGTAGTGGTAGTAGCTGCCGCGCGTGGGAGTAAAAACTACTACCATAATGCGAATTACGGGCTAAATCGTCAAAATTTCGCCCTTCGGTGCGCACCTCGGCTTCGTTTCACTTCGCTCGGCGCTTACTCAGGGACCGTTTTCAGGTGGATGGCCGTCTGCGCCAAGCGCAGACGGGTATTTCTAATCAATTCGGTCCCCGAGTAAGTGCCGAGCGATAGCCGAGGTGCGCACCGAGGGGCATTTAGCCCGTAATCCGCATCATACTACCATACTACCATACTACCCCCGGCCTCCCGGCACCAAAATAAATTCCATCCGCCGGTTAAGCTCTTTACCTATGGAGGTATTCTCATCCGCCCGGGGGCGCGATGCGCCCCGACTGATGACCTTGATCCGCTCTGCAGCGATTCCTTTAGAGATCAGGTAGCTCCGGCAGCTAAGGGCCTGTAGCTGGCCTAGTCGCTGGTTGTTTTCCTCGGTCCCATCGTTGGCGGTATGACCTTCTACGATGAGGTGATAGGTTGGTTTGTCAGTTAGAATGTTCAGTAACTCGTCTAGTGCAGGATAACTGCTGTCCGTCATTTGGTGAGACCTGCCCACGAAGGAGACTTTATTAGTAGCTTGCTCCAAAACGGCCTTTACTGCAGGAGCCAGCTCCGGGCAGCCAGCGTTCTTTCCTGGCTCATCTGGGCATTTGTCCTCCAGATCATGGAAGCCGTCTTTGTCGCGGTCCGGGCAACCGGTAATCAGGCTGCCAGCATCATTGGGGCAGGGGTCGATATCGTCGGGGACTCCGTCGTTATCTGTATCCGGGCAGCCCTGGAAGAGCTTCTTTCCCGGTTGGGCGGGACACTTGTCATCGGGGTCAGCGATACCGTCTTTATCGTAGTCGGGGCAGCCGAGCATTTCCCGGGTGCCGGCCTGGTCCGGACAGCGGTCTTTTTGATCCGCTGTGCCATCGTTGTCTTTGTCAGGACAGCCTTTAGTCTTGCTCCCGCCAGGAGTTTCCGGGCAGTAATCTTCTTCGTCGATGACACCATCGAGGTCGGCGTCCGGGCAGCCTTTAGTAGATTTTGGACCGGGCTCGTTAGGGCAGTTGTCCCGTCGGTCAGAAATACCATCTCCATCGGCGTCCGAATTATTGAGCCCTCCGAACTGGTAGACATATCCAATACCTGCTGTATTCATTTTTCGCTGGTCGGTACCTGCCCAACGGCGTTCTAGCTGTACTTTTAGAGAGAAGTTGGTGCCCAGGCGAACGTTCATCCCCGCGCCGAAAGGAAACTGACCATAGCTGGTTCCTTTGTCGTTAAAAACGAAACCAAGACCGCCAATGAGATAAGGAGAGAATTTTCTCTGACTGCCAATGGGATAATAGTCGCCCAGAACATCAAAAGCGATAATGTTAGCATTCTCAAGCTCTCCTTGGTCAATAACCGCCAGCTTTAAGGGTAAGGTAGCGCCGAACTTATCGTTGAATTGACGATGAAAACCTAGTTCTATACCGTAGGTCGTGGCCCGTGATACTTGTTTGTCAATGGCCGTTCGATGCTGAATCAGAAGTACCCGGGTCGAAAGAGAGTTATGGCCAATGGAATCCATATATTGCCCGGACATGCCCAGGGAGGTAAACAGCAATACAATGGCAGGAAGTATAAATCTCATGTCGTTCATGGCGTGCCAGCGAGGTCAAAGATACGCAGTGCTACTCGCAGCTTATTACTGCGGTGACAGGGCAAACTCTACCCGACGATTTAATCGGCGTCCTTCAGCGGTGTTATTCTCTGCGGTGGGGCGAGACTCTCCGTATCCGGTACTGCTGATCCGGGCTTCCCGGATACCGGTAGCGATGAGGAAGTCGCGGCAGGACGAAGCCCGTCGTTGGCTCAGGTTGAGGTTCGTCACGTCAGAACCGACGTCGTCCGTATGGCCACTGATGGTCAGATAATAGTCCGGGTATTGTCGCATAATACCGGCTACTTCGGAAAGAATCACGTAGCTGGATTCTTTGAGCTTAGCGGACCCTGTTTCAAATTGTACTGCGCGGGCGGCGTATTCCAACCGTTCTTTCACTTCCTGCTTTATTTCGGGGCAGCCAGCGTTAGCGACATCGCCTGGCTGAGTGGGGCAGCGGTCTATTCTGTCAGCTACGCCGTCACCATCGGTGTCGGGGCACCCCTTCAGGGTGCCGGCGAGCTCTGGGCAGGCATCGTCTTTATCGGGCGTGCCATCATTATCTCGATCTGGGCAGCCACCAGTTTTTTCTTCTCCTTCGGCGTCCGGGCACTGGTCTTCGGCGTCGCTGATGCCGTCACCGTCCCGGTCGGGGCAGCCAGAAGTGGTGGGGTTACCCGCTACTTTGGGACAGAGGTCTTCGTGGTCAGGCACCCCGTCACCGTCCGTGTCGGGGCAACCCATTTTGTCTGCTGGGCCTGCAAGGTCGGGGCATTGGTCTTTATCATCGGTCACGCCGTCACCATCCTGGTCCGGGCATCCTTTGGTAGCAGCGGGGCCTGCCACTTCTGGGCAGGCGTCGTCTCCGTCAGCAACGCCGTCTTCGTCGGCGTCCGGGCAGCCGTTCATTTCGATGGAGCCAACCTCGGTGGGGCATTTATCGTCGGTGTCGATGATACCGTCCATGTCCGTATCGGGGCAGCCGCCGGTGGCAGCAGGGCCAGGGAGATTAGGGCAGCGGTCGTCTCGGTTGACGATGCCGTCTTTGTCCGTGTCGACACTGCTAAAACGATAAATGTAACCGATGCCTGCCATGATGTTGTCTCGGTTCTCCTGGTTCGATATTCGATACTCGCCCTGAATGTTGAACCAGGAGTTATCGCCGAGCTTGAAGTTGAAGCCCAGCCCGAGGGGAAGCTGGAGGTTTGAGTCGTCAAAGCCTTCACCCACGATGCCGTAGCCAGCATGTAAATAGGGAGATACTTTAGCGTTGACCCCCGCCGGGTAAAATTGCCCTAGCAGTTCTATACCTACAATGGAAATGTTTTCTAACTCCCCAACGTCAATGAGGCCAATCTTAAGAGGAACGGCCAAACCGAAGTACTTACCTAACTGTCGCCGGTAACCCAGTTCGAGGGCAAAGGTGTAGGATAAATCCGTCAAGTCTTCATTCGGGATTTCGTGATCTACGGCCAGTACGCGGGCCGATAAAGCATTAAATGAGTTTAGATTGTTGGACTGCCCACTTAAGCAGACGGTAGCCAACAGCAAGAAGCTGCTGAGAAGAAGACGTGTCATTGGGAATATGATTACCTGGGGATAATTAACGCGATAAAGATAGGCCGTAGAGGGGGAACGGCGGGTAAATATATGAGAAAGGTTCAATTGTTTTATTAAACGGTTGCATTTTAAATGCTTTGGACAGCCCCGGAAAAGAATGAATTGGAAAGTATAACAGCGTCTCTCATGGGTGATGTATAGCAAGTGGGCGCGGCCGCAGGTGCAGGGTAGGGGGGACGAAAACAAAAGTGTATACAAAAAGCTATCTTGGTCTTTTCCTAAAAAACTTAAGATGCTTCTCCGCTTTCTTCTCCTTTATACTTTCGCATTAGTCCCCCTTGCGCTTGTCTCCCAGTGGCAGCCTGGTAGTGTTTACCGCGAATACGTGTGGACAACACCGGAGGAAGGAGAAGCTTTCCTGCGCGTAGGTGGCCGCTACGGCTATAAGGCCAATCCCGGTAAGCTTCCACCTGACCTCCAATCTGGCGATCAGCTAATCCTACCGCATAATATCGACCTGCGTGGAGCTGTCAGGGCTGAAGTGAGCCTGGAAAAAGTGTTGAGTCATGAAGACAGTCGTAACCTACGTATCGAAATTAACGGCCACCCTCCCATCTCCGTACCAGAACCCGACTTTTTGCCAGATCCGGCAACGGAGTACATGTACCATACTGATTTGACGGTGCCGATCCCCCTGAACCAGCTAAAAGACAGACAACCTGTTCAGTTTCGGCTCAGCCTGGACACGACACAGCGGTGGAATTGGCCACAGAACCTACTCTATGGGCTTATTTTTCGCATTTATTATCCAACTTCTTCCACTCCGCCTACCCTTGGACCGATTTCCGAAGAAGTATCTTCCAGCAGCTATCTCACCACGCACGTATTGGCGGGGGCCGTTCGGGCGGATTACATTCTGGTTGGGAAGGACGTAGATTGGAGTGGTCGTGGCCAGCAGCAGCGTAAGCACTGGCAAACATACCGTGGACATCCGCACCATACTATTGGTTCTTCAAGAAATTCTCAGACACAGTTTGCAGTGAGATGGAATACAGAGTGGTTGCCCGATCAGGATGGTTTTGGCGTTCAGGCAAGAGTCTTGGGCTCGGATGGGAAATATCGAGTAAGCCCGGTTGTTGAAGGGCTTCACCTCGCACCACGGCCTTACCGAGTGCTGGCGTATACTCCGGAAACCGCACCCCGTAATTGGGTGACCAGATCCGGAGAGTTTGAGCAGCTGATTAAGGTGCCGGAGGAGGTAAGCTCAGCTCTGACTTTTCAATTACACTGGGTCAGTTGGTCTCCCTGTTACAGTAATGGACTTTTCCTAAACGATCACCTCATCTGGGACCGTAATGAAGACTGCTACGTATTTGCTACCCATAGTCCGACATTTACCGGGCATACCCTGAATTTTTTGCACACAGGCGATAACGTAATTCGTACTGCATTGACACCCCTCTTCAGGGGGGAAATGGTGCACGGGATGGAGGTCCAATGGCCAGGAGTACAGCTTAAGGTTAAATATGGGTATGTAGCCGATGGCAGAAGTGAATAAGGGCTAATCCAATTCAAACCCCTACCTTGCGGCACTTTCATCAACCTCCTATTCATGAAAAAGCGCTGGTCTTTTTTTCGGGAAGCCGTCAAGAGTTTCCGATCAACGGGCGCCATTGCGAGTTCTTCTCCTGCCTTGATTAAGAAGCTGGTAGAACCGCTACCTTCTGACCGACCAGTAACCATTATTGAGCTGGGGCCTGGCGATGGCTGTGTTACGCGTGCCATCCTGGATAAGGTACACCCACAAAGCCAGGTGACGGCCTTTGAAATCAATGATTCCTTCATTGCGTTGTTGGCCAGAATAGAGGACCCTAGACTTAGGGTTTTACCCGTCGGTGCAGAAACACTTACGGACTACTTCGAAGCGGGGACCGTCGATTATGTCGTTTCCAGCCTTCCCCTTTCCATGATTCCCAAGGAGATTAAATCTGAAATTCTGGAACAATCCCGTATCGCCCTGGGGCCGAAGGGAGAATTCTACCAATACCAGTATGCGCTTCAGGACTATGGGTTGATGAAGGACTACTTCCATAAAGTCTCCGTGAGCTTTACGGCGGCCAATCTTCCGCCAGCCTTTATTTATAGCTGTTTTATGGGGTAGAATGAACGCAAGACACGGTAGCGCAATCTAAAATCTAGCTTCGAGAGCACAAAGTACTGAGCAGCAAGTCCCCTGCCTGCTACCTTAGCCCTGCACCTGCGTGCGCGCCCCAAAACACATGGTTGCGTCACAATTACGGGATAGTGAGAACCATTGTCCTATTCCGAACGTACGGTATAGTAATCAACGCTTTTAACTATGCTACGCATCCTGTTGGTAGAGGACGAGGAGAATATCCGTGAGACGGTCAAGCTTAATCTGGAAATGGACGATTTCGAAGTCGTCACGGCTGCCGATGGCCGCCAAGCACTCAAGCACGCCCAGGAACAGCATTTCGACTTGATGATTGTCGATGTTATGCTTCCCGAAGTAGACGGTTTTCAGGTGGTAGAGCAGATCAGGCTGACTGACCGGGAGACGCCCATCATCTTCCTGACCGCCAAGGACCAGGCCGCCGACCGAATTCAGGGCTTGAAGAAGGGAGCCGATGACTATCTAACGAAGCCTTTTGTCTTCGAAGAGCTCTTGCTGCGCGCCCGCAGGCTAATTGAGCGGACGAGTAAAAACCCCGATGTCAAACCCGACCTTTTTACCTTCGGGAGCAACAAAGTCAACTTCGCTACCTATGAGGCTGACGGTAACCAGGGGACATTTACCCTCACCAAAAAAGAAGCCATGCTACTGAAGCTTCTGACGGATCGCAGAGGAGAGGTGGTGAGTCGGCAGCAAATCTTACAGTCTGTCTGGGGCTACGATGTTTATCCCAGTACCCGCACGATTGACAATTTCATTCTCTCCTTCCGGAAGTATTTTGAGCAAGATCCTAAGCATCCGGCGCACTTTCTCAGTGTCCGTGGCGTTGGGTATAAGTTTGTTGATTGAATCAACCCGCTATAGTCTTGGCGGTTGCCGCCATCATTAAATCCAGTACCTTGCACTTTTAAATGCTCCCGGATTATTGGTGTGGTGTTTTTCTCAACGACTCCCCCAACGACTATTGCCCCCTTTCCAGATGCAAAACATTTCTTTCGAGTATCCGTCCTGGTTTCTAATTCTTTGCGCCCTCGCCGGTTTGGTAGTGGCCCTACTGCTGTATTATCGAGAAAAGACTTTTCGGGACCAGCCCCGCGGCCTGGTTTGGGGAATGGGTATTCTCCGCTGGCTTGGCTATAGCTTATTGGCGGCCCTGCTACTATCTCCCTTGCTCCGTTATTTACAGACTGACCGCCAGGAGCCCGTAATCGTGTTGGCACAGGATGTGAGTGAATCCGTAGGAATGGAAACAGACACGACCGCTTACGTTGCCCAGTGGGAAGCCCTCAAGGCCAGCCTGAGTGAGAAATATCAGGTGGTAGATTACACCTTTGGAGCGGGGGTTACCCCCGGCGGAGCGTTGCAATTTAAAGATAAGAGAACCAACCTGGATGCGGTACTCACGGAGATTAGCGATGTCTACGGCAGCCAAAATCTGGGAGCTGTAGTGCTCGCCACTGATGGTATCTATAACGAAGGGACCAATCCCGCTTATCGTAATCTGCAGCTAAAAGCACCGGTTTATACCGTAGGGCTGGGAGACACTACGCAGCGTAGGGATCTGGTGATTCGCAGAGTTTTTCACAATAAGATCGCCTACCTCGAAGATCGTTTTAGCATTCAGATCGACGTAACGGCCCGTGGTGCTGCTGGTAGCAATACCCGCATGACGGTAAGCAGGGTAGGGGACAGTGGTTCGAAACAGTTGCACACGGAAAATATCTCTATCGACAAAAACGACTTCTTCACTACCCGTGAGGTAATTTTAGATGCTGACCGCCCGGGTGTTCAGCGCTACCGCATTAGCCTTAGTACGATTGGTGAAGAAGTGAGTACGGCCAACAATCGGCGAGATATCTTTGTCGATGTACTCGATGCCCGTCAAAAAGTACTACTGCTGGCTGCCGCTCCTCACCCGGACATTACGGCCATTAAGCAAGCATTGGCGACCGGTAAGAACAACGAAGTAGAAATTGGCTATGCGGGTAAATACCAGGGACGACTGGCAGATTTTGACCTCGTAGTACTACATCAGTTGCCCTCCATAAAAAAGAACATTAGTGCCGAGTTGAGCCAATTACAGTCGGCTAAAGTTCCAACGCTGTTTATTCTTGGCCCCAATGCTCCTGCACGAGCGGTCGGGCAGGCACAGGACTTACTCTCTTTTAAAGGAACCTCTGGTGCAAAGGGTAATGACGTCAGTGCCCGGACGGTGCCTGGCTTTAGCTTGTTTACGCTCAGTGAAGATCTTCGACAGGCGCTGGCCAAATTCCCTCCAATTACCGCCCCTTTCGGAGAATTCACCACGGGCCCCGGAGCAACCGTTTTGCTTAAGCAACGAATTGGCCGGGTGGAGACGGATTACCCTTTGATTACCCTGGGCGAAAGTAAGGGCGTACGAACGGGGGTTATCGCCGGTAGTGGTATTTGGCAGTGGAGGCTTTTTGACCACCTGGAATATGGTACTCACGACCGTTTTAATGAGTTGATCAGCCAGGTAACGCAGTACCTGACCATACAGGAGGATAAACGGCGTTTTCGGGTGAGTCTTCCCAAGAATCTCTTTGACGAAAACGAACCGGTCCAGTTAGATGCGGAGCTCTATAACAGCAGCTATGAGCTGGTTAATGAACCGGAGGCGACGGTCTTGATCACCGGCCCGGAAGGGAGAGAGTATAACTTTGCCTTCAATCGGACGAGTAACGCCTACACGCTCAACGCAGGTACACTACCCGTAGGTAATTATCGATTCCTGGCCCGGACGAATTCCGGAGGCGAGGACCTTAGCTACAATGGTCGTTTTAGCATTCAGGCCGTTGAAGTAGAACGATATGCACTGGAGGCTGATCACGGGCTGCTGAGGCGATTGAGTGACCAGTATGGAGGAGCCTTACTTTTTCCGGAGGAGCTAGCCTCTCTACCCGGCCGCCTGGAGGCCGCCGGAACGGTGAAGCCCGTCTTGTTCGAGACAGTTAACACCCGTTCAGTTGTGCACCTGAAATGGATCTTTTTCGCCCTGCTAGCCCTCTTTGTAGGGGAGTGGTTTATGCGGAGGTATTTCGGTGGGTACTAGAGGCGTTGGTAGAGAGATTGATCCATTTTATTCTTGCTTGAAAAAGGGATTTTGTTAAAGGTGTAAGGCTAATTTGTTTTACTCTAATTTTCAAAGTACTTTTGTTTTTACATGGGCTTCTAAACCTCTCGTGTTCTCACAAGCTATTTCCCTGAACTTGTTAATAAAGCTAGAGATTTTAGCTATCTTTGCCCGTCCAAATAATCCCTCTCTAAGCCATATGGCGATTCGCATTTCCAGTCTTAACCACTGTTTAGGTTACAACTCCGGGAGAAATCTGGATGACATGCATCTGCGGGAACGTCGTTGGTTTGCGGTCAGGACTTCAAGCCGCCATGAAAAAAAGGCCTGCGAGGAACTATGTCGTTTGGGAGTGGAATGTTACCTGGCATTACGGGAGAAAATCTACGAATATCCGGGTAAGAAGGTAACCAGGCAATTGCCTCTGATGTCCGGTTACATCTTTGTGCATATTCATAAGGGAGAAGAGATGACCGTTCGCCGGGCACATTACGTTTCTCGATTTGTGACTATTGGAGGAGACCGAAGAATGGTCCCTGAGAAGGAAATGGACCTGCTACGCAAGCTTAGTACTGACCGGAAGTTAGACTGGGACACCATTGAAGAAGCCTTTGATTTTCGGGAAGGAACCCCCGTTGAAATCATCCGTGGCCCGCTTGCGGGAGTAAGAGGATATTACGTAAGCAAAAAATCTAAAAAGACATTCGTTATTGCCCTGTCTGGTATGGGAGCCTGTTTGTCTACCTGCGAAATCGATCCCCGCTATCTGATGACACTGAACGGCCAATCAATGATGCAGGAAGAAGCAATAATCTCCACGCAAAATAATAATAAAGTACTCTGGTAGAAGGGTTTAGTTCAAGCGGGAAAAGTTGGTCACTGACGGTGATTCGGGCTAAGCGTTTCCGACGCATGGACGCCGAAGGCCTGTCAGGCTCGCAACATAAAATTTCAACCCTAAATGAGTAAGATTTTAGTGACGGGATCAGCGGGATTTATTGGCCATCACTTAGCCGTTAAATTAGGGGAAGCTGGCGTTGAAGTCGTAGGTATTGATAACCTGAACGATTACTATGACCCGGAACTGAAGTGGAGTCGCCTCGCGGAGGCAGGAATAAAGCGGGAAGAAGTAGAGTCCGGCCTAGAAGCAGTAAGCAGTAAATATCCTGAATATCGATTCAGGAAGATTGGCCTTGAAGACAAGCAAGCCATTGAAAAGCTATTTGCGGATTACCCGTTTATCAAGGTTTGTAACCTCGCCGCTCAGGCAGGAGTGCGGTATAGTCTGAGTAACCCCTCGGCTTACATCGATAGCAATATCTCTGGGTTTGTCAACGTCCTGGAATGTTGCCGTAAGACGGGTGTGAAACACCTGGTATACGCCAGCAGCAGTAGTGTCTATGGGCTGAACGACAAGGTTCCGTTTGCAGAAACAGATCCCGTTGATCAGCCTGCGAGCCTGTACGCAGCCACTAAGCGCAGCAATGAATTGCTGGCTCACGTCTACAGTCATCTGTATCAGTTACCGGTTACCGGGCTACGGTTTTTTACGGTGTATGGGCCATGGGGACGGCCGGATATGGCCTATAGTTTGTTCAGCGATGCTATTCTGAATGATCGGCCGATAAAGGTGTTCAATCATGGTGAAATGTCAAGAGACTTTACTTACGTCGATGATATTGTGGAAGGCCTGTATCGCATTCTATGCCAACCTCGCCCTCCTCAACAAGGAGTGGCCAGTCGGGTGTATAATATTGGTAAAGGCCAGCCGGTCAGGTTGCTGAAGTTCATCAAGATGATTGAGGAGTGCCTTGGGGTAGAAGCAAAGAAAGAATACCTGGGAATGCAACCCGGAGATGTAGAGAAAACGTACGCAGATACTTCTGCTTTGGAACGAGACTACGATTATCGGGCTAATACTACGCTTGATCAAGGGATTCCAGCCTTTGTACGTTGGTACAGGAAATATTACAATGTTTAGGGCGCTGCACGCAGGTGCAATGTTTTAAGTTAAGAAGCAAAGAACGATCTCCAAAAAAGTACTCATCATCACTTATTATTGGCCACCTAGCGGCGGGGCCGGGGTCCAGCGTGTGCTGAAAACGGTGAAGTATTTGCGAGACTTCGGCTGGGAGCCCATCGTTTTTACCGCAAAAGACGCAGCCTATCCGGTCATTGATGAAAGCCTGGCCAAGGATATTCCGGAAGGCGTGAAAGTGCTGAAAGGGGATATTTGGGAGCCCTACGAGCTCTACAAACGATTTACCAGCCGAGACAAAAAAGAGCGGGTCTACTCAGGATTTATGACGGGGACAGAGAAACCCTCATTTACCCAAAGAGCTTCTGTTTGGTTACGAGGGAATTTCT
This sequence comes from uncultured Lewinella sp., assembly GCA_938021455.1. Taxonomy (GTDB): domain Bacteria; phylum Bacteroidota; class Bacteroidia; order Chitinophagales; family Saprospiraceae; genus Neolewinella. The sequence continues at coordinate 11,050 of CALIGP010000047.1, forward strand.
TTATCCCTGATGCTCGGGCTTTCTGGCGTAGACCTTCTGTACGAATGCTGACAGATTGGTTGGAGAATAATGAGATAGATGCGATCATCTCCTCAGGGCCTCCGCACACCACTCACTTGATTGCGAGAGATCTAAAACGAAAAACTGGAATCCCCTGGTTAGCGGATTTCAGGGATCCTTGGACGGATATTGACTTTTACGATCAACTGATGTTGACTGGATGGGCGGACCGTAAGCACCGTAAACTGGAGCAGTCCGTTATTAAGGAGGCGGACAAAATGATTACCGTAAGCTGGGGCTGTGCCGAAGACTTGAAGAAACTGGGCAGGGAAGACATCGGCCTGGTGTTTAATGGTTTTGATAGTGAAGACTTCGTTTTGCCGGAGTCAGCGTCACT
>CALIGP010000048.1 GCA_938021455.1 uncultured Lewinella sp.
GTCCAGTTCGGGCGAGGTAGTAGCCATTGCCTTTCGGGGCTTGCACCATAGCCGCAGTTTCGGGCAACCTACCGGTGGGTACTCCACCGGTAATCTCACGTTTCGTCTTTCCGATGGTGCGGCTGTTCTGCTAACGGTATCTGTCTACGGAGATCGTGAACAGGTACCCTACGGAGAGAAAATTCAGCCGGACGAGACGGTTTCTTCCGTAAAGGGCCTGGACGCTGCGGCCGAGGCAGCAGCAGCGTGGTTGCGGCGTGGTAGGTAAGTGACCGTTTTGGGGCTTCCCGCCCGCGCATGGCGCGCGGGCGGCCATTAATCAACCACCGGTCCCCGAGTAAGTGCCGAGCGAGCGCAGCGAGCCGAGGTACGCACCGAGGGGCTTCGGGAACAGCTAACAACTTAGTTTACACTGTAATCGATAGGGACTTCAAAACACTCTTACATTGTAACCTAGGTCAAAAAACACTTTTTCTAAGTTTGTTTTTTTACCAAAATCTAATTGTACAATCCAGGGCTCAATCTCCTGATCTGATATTCGAGACCAAATTCTTTGGCCTTCTAATTCAATTCCAGTTAAAAGGTAATTCTTATTGTAATCGAGAACACCTGTTAGCGGATATTTTCCTTTGCTATTTACAATTAGTGAGTCAATCTTTGTGCTAGAGATATCTCTTTCAAAGAGAAAAATGACATCTCGAACTTCTGGTCCACATTGTTGAATGTATACAAAGTAACAATCAGTAGAATCAGTAAGCTCAAATTCATGGATAGGAATATTGACTTGAGCCTGAGTATTTAAGCTGAAAAGGATAAGTCCAATAATAAAGACGATAATCTTGATCATAATTATTTTTTGGTTTTGCTAAAGCGCAAAGCGTTTTTCACTAACTCCTCTTTTTCGATATTTTCGGACTAAACATTCTACAAAACACCACCCAACCCCATCAAGCAATCGCCCCATCATAAAGATCCTCAATTTCCCGTACCCGACGGATGAACTCGGCGCATGCTAGCCCGGGGTCTGGCTCCCGCATGAAGTAGGTGCCGATGAGAAAACCCTTAAAGCCGGCACTACGTAGTTTAACGATGGACTGTGGATCATCAATCCCGCTCTCGCTGATCTTGAGCATACTGGGTGGGAGCATTTCCGCTAATTGGAGGCTATTGGCAATGCTGACGCTAAAATCTTTCAAGTTGCGGTTGTTCACGCCAACGATGTCGACGTTGGGACTCAGTTTACCGACTTCGGCTTCGTTGTGTACTTCGCATAGAACCTCTAAACCCAGTTCATTCGCTTCGCTGGCGAAGTCATCAATTTGACCAGCAGAAAGAGAAGCGGCGATGAGTAATATCGCGTCCGCTCCCATGGCTCGTGCTTCGTGTAATTGATAAGAATCAACCATGAAATCTTTCCGGATAACGGGCAGGGATACGGTCTGGCGAACGATGTCAATATCCGTTGGCTGGGCACCAAAGAACTGGGTGTCCGTAAGGCAGCTGATGCCAGCAGCACCAGCCGCTTGATAGCCACTGGTAATGGCTGCGGGGTCGGCTGCAACGTTGATGTTGTCCTGACTGGGAGATTTTCGCTTGAATTCGGCAATGATGCCAAAATGCTCACTTTCCTGAATGGACTGGCGAAGACTACGCCGGCTATGATGGTACAGCTTAGTATCTTTCAGCGCAGACAGCGGCGTGTTCTCTTTTCGGCGGGCTACTTCCAGCCGTTTGTAGTCATTAATGCGGTCAAGAATGGTCATGGGGATTCGTTTTGGATCGAGGACACTTCGGCGGGTCCGCAGGTGCAAAGAGAAGTTAAAAGAGCAAAGGCTTAACGAACAAGCTTAGTTAAAACGGCTTTCGCTTTTCCGCTGGCCAGGCTTTCTGCTGCCTCTGCAACACAGTCGGTTAGGCTTCTATCCGGGTGGATGGTGTGAATGGCCAGGCCTGCATTCGCGCAAACGGCCTGCCGTTGTGCCTCCGTTGACTTGTTATCGAGTACGGCCAGGAAGATGGCCTTACCGTCTTCAGCTGTTTCTCCGCCGTAGAGCTGTTCCGGGCTTAGCGTGGAGAAGCCGAAGTCCTTAGGAGCCAGCAGGCGCTGTTGTACCCGGCTGCGGACACTGGCGGAGCCGGTGAGACTGATTTCGTCGTAGCCATCAAGCGCGTGCACGATATTGTACTGGCGTTCGGTTTCATCCTGAAGGATGTAGTCGTAAATACGGGAGACCTCCCGGCTGTAAGTGCCAAAGAGTTGGTATTTGGGCTTGGCCGGATTAATGAGTGGCCCCAGGAGGTTAAAAAAGCTCTTCACCTTTAAGGCCTTTCTGACCGGGACAACATTCTTCATCGCCGGGTGAAAAAGCGGTGCGTGGAAGAAACAGATTCCGGCGGTGTCCAGCGACCGTAGGAGGTCATCCTGGTCGTTGCTAAATTCGTAGCCTAGGGCAATGAGTACGTCACTACTCCCAACGTTACTGCTGACGCCGTAGCTGCCGTGCTTCGTGACCGCGTATCCTGCGCCAGCAACGACCACACTCGATAGTGTGCTGATGTTGTAGGTGTTTTTACCATCTCCGCCGGTGCCAACAATGTCGATGGTCTCCCGTCCTTCCAGATCAATAGGCTTAGCCAGCTCAATCATGGCGTCCCTAAACCCCTGAATTTCAGATAGAACAGCAGGTCGCATATTAATGGCGGAGACCATGGCGGCGATCTCCGTTTCACTGCAATCTCCGTTGCCGATTCGAGACAAGGTCTCGTAGGCGGTTTGACGGGACAAGGGCTCCTGAGCGTAGAGGTGGTTGAGTAGGGTCTTCATGGCGGCGAAGGTAGTTAATAGGCTCAATTGCAGGTTCAGAAACTACCTCTTTTTAGTTGAAGGCTGTTCTGGGGTGAGGAGCTCCTGCTCCGAAAAAAACAGCTGCGTAGCAGCCTGTAAATTGGCTGCGGGCTCGTCCTGGGGATTACCGTTTGATCTAAACAAGAAGGGCGCTTTTCGACCTCTCCCCAACCCCTCTCCGTCAGGCCTCGCCTCGGGCTCGGCGGAGAGGGGCTCGGGAAAACGCTTCGCGTTTTATGCGAAAAATTGTCATGCTTCAACCATAGCAAAAGGAACACCCTACGGGCTCGGTTTTTCGGAGCAGGAGCTCCTCATCCCAGGGTTACTCGTCCGGGATGAGTTTTACTCGCTGCTCCTCCAGCTTCTCTCTGCACCTGCGTTTGCGCCAAAAAATGTAGGAGGAAATGAGACGACCTTAGAATTTCGCCGAAACCCCCACCAGCAAATTCGTGCCAATCGTCGGGTACTGCACGAAGCGTTCCCGTTTGTTGTTCATTAAGTTGTTGACGCGTAGCCAGGCCGAAAAATTATCGGAAAAATCGTACTCCCCGTTCAGGCTTAGGTCGAGCAAGGCATTGAGGGTCTGAGCGACACCGTCACTATCCTGGTAAGGAAGGCCATTTTCCATAAAGAACTGCGCACCAAAGCTCACTTTCTGCTTTTCCAGGGTGTACAAACCTCCAGCATTCAGCGTGAACGCTGGCAGATGCCAGGGCTTCTCCTCATCTTCCAAGCTGTAAAAACGCTGAGCGACCGAAGCATTTATCTGAAGGTTCTTAATGAACTCCGCCGTTCCGGAAGCCTTCACGGTGAAGATGCTACCATCGTCGTAAATAACACTGAATTGCGGAATCTCCTGGGTGCGATCCAGCAGGTACATCGCCAGATTATCGACCCGCTTGTAGCTGGCTTCTGCCCGGTAAGAAACGCCCGAAATAGTGCCGTCTACACCACCGTAGAAACGGGTGTACTCCGAGTTGCGCACCCGTATGCGGGCGCGTATCCAGGGGTTGTATTCACTCAAGCTGCGGAGGGTATTCTTCTGCAAACTACCTTCTGCACCCAGGAATCCAGAGAGAAGCCCTTCAATGATGGGCGCCGAAATACTGACGTCAGGGAAAACATCGAAGTCATCGTCCTGGCTCGTCAGGTTGACGCCGATCTTCAGCCGGTACTTTCCGGCAATTGAGGTGGTGTAGCTGGGGCTGAAGTAGATGTTGTTTAGGTTTTGTGTACTGGTGTCTTTATAGGTGGTAAAGTCTGTACGTAGCTTGAAATCAAGCGGCTGGTCGTCAGAAATCCACTTCGTTGCCGCAATATTGATGTCAATACCGTTTTCTCTAACGGCCGGGTTCCCGTCCATCAGGTAGAGCGCTACCCCAGCTTTATAATCGAAATTAGCGGCGGTGCGAGTACCGTTGAAGATGTCTCCGTGGACGGAGAAAATATTGTAGCGCTGCCGCACCTGGTCGTCCGTAAAGCTGGGGATCATCGTGTCAGAGCCCATCTCCGGAAAGTTGTAGCCATAGTAGTAGCGACTCTGAGACTCATACCCGGCTCCGGCACTAACGGCAAAACCCTGATCGAAAAGGTAAGTACCTTCTACTCCGAATTCAGTGTCGCTCGATTTCTGGTTTTCAACGTTCGAGTTATTGTTGAAACTGTGATGCCGGGCGAAAATGCCAAGATCGGCGTTGTCGACACCGCTGAGGTCGTAGCTCAGGTCTCCATACAGTGCGCCGGGCAAACCAGCGCCAATACCGATGAAGCCATTCTTGGCGGGCGCCGTCTTGTCGCGGCTTACGCCCCGCGGGCGAATGACCGGTGCTGGGTAGTCAATGTTGAGGGGGCGATCAACAATATTGTATTGCTGTCGGCGACGGCTGGTGTCTGCCGGCGGCGTTTCGGCACCTACCCGCACGCGGTTTGCGTCCGTGAGGCGGGCTTCAAAATTGGTTACAACCGTGACGTTGTTGTCATCAATACCTGACCCCGGTTGTGCGAGGAGAGTGGCAGAAGTAGCCAACAGCAGAGAGATGGAAAAAAATATTTGGCGAAGCATATTGCTTAGATTCTTAGTAGGAAAAATAATGGGGAAGGGGAGTATTATGGAGGCGCTTACTGCCCTCCTCCGTTATCAAGCTCGAGGTAATTAGGGTTAGTCCCCGGCTGTGCACTATTGATCCGGCTACCGGCATCAATTTCATTCTGAACCCGAACGAGTTTCTGGCGAGCTTCGGCTACAACTTCAGCATCACCCTGGTAGTTCTCCAGTAGTGCTTCCAGAGCAGCTCGCGCATTGTAAAGGTCCTTCTTGTCGCGAAGGATATCTGACAAGAGGATCACCGTTTTAGCCACCCAGTAGGGGTAGCCGGAACTTTCGCTGTTGGCCTCAAGACTAAGTGTCTGAGCGCGATCCAGGTCCCGCTGCAGGTAAAATATGTTGGCCCTTAGGTAACGGGCCTCAGCAGTCTGCTCATCGTCAGAATTAGCAATAACCTGATCGAAAGCCGGAAGGGCCGTCCTGTAATCATTACGGTCGTAGGCTATTTTCCCCAGATAGAAATTAGCGGTCGTCTTTTGCTGTGCAGGAGCCGAAGGGTTGTTGGCTACTTTACGGGCGTACTGTTCGGTTGCCCGAATGTCATTGAGGCGATAGGCCGCCCGGAGGGCACCAACCTGAGCGTCGAGGCGTACATCTTCCGTATCGGCGGATTGCTCCAGGAGCGCGAAGAGACGGTAAGCCCGCTGGAAATCCTGAAGGCTATTGTAGGCAATCAGACTGCCTTTCTTCAGGGCTGGCAGGTAGAAATTACTCGGGCCGGCGTTGATAACGGATTCATAGTCCGGCAGTGCTTCGTTGTAGCGGCGAGTGGCTACGTAACTATCTCCCCGGAAGAAGGTTGCTGCCAAGGCATTGGGGCTTTGTGGGTACTGGCGGAGGTAGTCCGTCAGCGCACTAATGGCACGTTCGTAGTTGCCATTTTCGTATTGCCCTTTGGCGGCCTCGAAGCTGATGTTCTCCCGTCCGTCGGAGTCTACTTCCTGGCCCGGAAGGGTTTCAAAAAAGTCAAAGAAAAGGTCCGCACGACCCATATCGTCCACGTAAATTTCACGCAGGGCATCTTTTGCCCGGCTGGATTCTCCGGCCGTTGGGTTGTTACTAAAGACCTGCTTGTAGTAGTTCACGGCAGCTTCCCGGTTACCCAGGTTGTAGCTGATGAGGCCCAGCTGAAGCAGGGATTGATTGACGAGTTTGGAATTGACCTTATAGTCTCTTACAATAGTCCGCAGCGGGTCAAGGGCCTGCTGTGGGCGGTTGAGTTCCTGATAGGTAAGGGCCAGTTGGTAAAGCGCGTCATCAGCATAGGGGCTTTTAGGGTACCGCTGAACGAGTTGCTCCAGAGCCAGTACTTTATCCGCATTCCGGCCGCGAAGACCTTCGATCATGGCCTTTTGAAAGAGGGCATAGACGAAGCCGCTGGTTTGACGATTAATCGCATCGTCATAGAAACGAGCCGCCTGATCGTATTGGTTACGGCTGAAGTAAGCGTCTCCGGCGCGGAGCACCGCGTCACCCAGTACGCGTTCCCGAACGTCTGCATCTGTGATGTAAGGAAGGTTTCTTTCGATGCCTTCTACGGCAGCGGTGAAGTAGTCCAATGCTCCGGCGTAATTGTCTTGCTTGAGGTAGTTGTACCCTTGCAGGTAATTACCGGTGTAGAGACTGGACTGCGGTGGCAGGCCCTGAAGCCCTCTGGCAAGTGTCAGAAACTGGTTAGTAAGATTGATACTGGTGGGGTAGTCCTCCCGGCGGTTGGCCAGGTCGGCCTGCCAGTATAATGCCTGGGCGCGAAGGTTGGGATTTACGGGCCGTTGGAGACTTTTAGCAAGCAAGGCATCCGCTCCCGTATCGTCCCCGGAGCGAAGCAACTCCAGACCACGGCTAAAGGAAGCACGTTGATAAGCTTCTTCCAGTTTTGGGGTTCGGTTGGGCATTCTTTCCAGAATGTCGAGCGCCCGTTGGTAGTCCTGAGTGGTATTGAACACTTCGCCGAGTAACTCCTGTCCCTGCAGGTAATAACGGCTGCTGGGCTCAATGCCCTGCAGGGCAGTGATGGCATCAGCGGGGTAGCCGAGCTCGTAGCTCAACTTGGCAAAGTTGAAAAGTGCCTCTTCCTGGAGGGCTGGATCAAAATTCATTCGCGAAGCCGAGCCAAAGGCCGTACGGGCTGATTGGCCATCGCCGCTACGGAGAGCAATGTCACCGAGGTAGTAACTGGCCGATTGACCTACAAGACTGTTCTGTCCCGCCAATTCTTTGAAGGAGGAACCTGCCTCTTTGAAATCGTTAAGCTTGTACTGAGTAAAGCCCAGTTGGTAAAGCTCCTCTTCCTGCATCCGGCGGTTGTTACGGGCGTATTCTTCAAGGTAGGGGCGTGCCTTCACGTAGTCCCCTTTTTCGAAATAGGCCTGGCCGAGAAGTTGCTTCATCTCCTTTGCGTTCTTAATCCGCTGTCGTCCAGAAACAATGGGGGCGGCGTAGGCGATCAATTCATCGTACCGGCGCTGCGCAAAGAAAATTTGCGTCAGGTAGTAAGGGATGTAATCGTCATAGAGCTTGCTTTTTTCCGCAATGCGGAATTGGCCAACGGCTCCATCGTAGTTGCCTTCGAAAAATTGAATGATACCAAGGTAGTAGTTGGTCGGGTAGTAGAACTCACCCTGTGTGCTTTTGCTAAACTGAAAATAGCGCTTGGCTTCCCCAAATTTCTTTTGCACAAAACTGGCGTAGCCCAGGCGGAAATTCATCTCTGCCCGCTGCTCAGCACTTAACAACTCAGCGGGGACCCGCTTGTAGTAGGTAACGGCTTTCTCCAACTTGTTTTCGTTGAAGTAGTAGTTGGCAATTTCCAGGAGGGCTTCGTTAGCAACCGGATCAGGTTGGTAGCGACGCACAAAATCGAGAATTAGTTTCTCTCCCTCAGCTTTGCCGAGTTTAACGGCAATTTTAGCCTGATTGAGCTCAGCTTTGATGCGAAGAAGTTCTGCCTCCGGCTGGTGCAGGGGGAGAAGCATGTCAATAACCTCTGCGTATTCCCGCTGAGCCTTAGCCAGCAGGTTGTCAGTTTGGTCAGCCTCCGCTTTTTTATACATGCGCCAGGCTTCCGTATAAACGGTGGTAGCCTGTGCTTGCATACCCGTTGAGGATAGAATTAAAATGAAGGTGAGGGCCGGCAGCAGTAGCCGGCGATACAATTGGTGGACTGGGGTCATCGTGGGGAGTTGGTTAAAAATCTGATCAACCATGTTATGTATTATCAGGTATCAGCGGGTAAGATAGGGGGGAATCCAATTAAACACGCCTGGTCGGCTAACGACATTGGGATATTCTTTTAGTGCGTTCTGACCGCTCAATCGTTCTTTTTAGCGCATTTGTTCACATTTTTTATGAAAAGAGCTAAACCATATTGATACAATTGATGTATATACATTGAAATTTGCGACGATGTTTGCCTGGCATCTTGACTTTTCAACAGTATCCGGCGCTACCGCTGGTGCAGTGAAAGTTGGTAGTAGCAGGGTAGGCTCAGTTGCTTTTACTATCCTTCAACACTTAAAAATTAAACTGATGTTTAAATCACTTCTTCTCGCTTCTGCTTTTCTTGGATTATTCGCCACCACCATTGCCTTTTCAATAGATACGGAGGCCAGCGAAATTGCCTGGAAAGCTTATAAGGTTACGGGCTCACATGAGGGCACCCTGGCCGTCAAGGATGGCCAACTCGACTTTAAAGATGGCCAGCTGACCGGCGGGGCCTTCGTTATTGACATGAATAGCCTCAAAGTAACTGACATTGATGGACAGGGGGCCGCCAAGCTGGAAGGCCACCTCAAGAGCCCGGACTTCTTCGGCGTGGAGAATCATCCTTCCGCAGCCTTCACCATCACTAAGGTCGTTAGTCGTGGCACTCCCGGAGATTACCGTGTTACCGGAGACATCACCATTAAAGAGACTACTAAAGAAATCCGCTTCAATGCTGAAGTAGTGGAGAAGGAGGGCAACTACATCGCTACTGCAGATGTAAAGCTGGACCGGACAGATTTCAACGTCCGCTACGGCTCCGGTTCATTCTTTGAGAACCTCGGAGACAAAACCATTTACGATGAGTTTGATCTGAACGTCAAACTGGTGACTAGGAAGTAACTCGCTTCAGTCGTTAACGTGTGTCAACACTTACTTTCACTACGGAAGTGTGCGGACGCAAAACATGAGTCATCTCTAATTTTGGATGAGGTGGCCATATATCCTGGCAAAGAATAGAATTTTTAGCGATCAGCGGACAGCATTCAGGCAAAACGGCTCTGAATGCTGTACGCTGATCGCTTTTTTATACCGCCCCAATGGAGTACATGGGAGAAAACACAGGAAATGTTGCCCAAAATTCGGGATGACTCATGCTTTATGGTTTTGACCTCCCATGACTGAGCTTTTCCCCTTTGCGGAATCAGGTAACCTAGCTGTTTTAACTTTCCATGGCACCCGCGCTCTGGCGCCCAGAGTTAAATCGTTAATGAACGGGGCCGATGCTTTTTCCACGCAATCAAGCAGGGCCACCGTTACCTTATGGCAGATAGCACGTCATAAATAGGCATCTGAATGCAAATTGAATGTTGCCATATTGTGCGGATATTCTTTTTGGGTATAGGATGAGGAGAACATCTTGTTGATTTCGATTTGATGTATCTACCAGAATTGCGGTATTTTTGCTTCCCCCAGCTTGTTAAGGTCAGAAAATGAACAACACATATTTACTACGCGCCACCTTTGTGGCACTTTCTTTTATTTGTTTTTCCTTACTAACGGCTCAGAGCCTTATCGTTGAGCAAAGAACTTGCTCGACGCAGTACTTGCATGAGGACAGGATGAACAGAGATTTGAATTATCAGAAGGCTTACTTGTCCCGGAAGGCGCGGACGAAAGAGCGCATGGCTAATCCTGCTTTTCAGACGAAAAGCCTTGCTTGTGAAACGCCTCTCATTGTCCCTATCGCGGTGCACTATCAAAACGTAACGGATGTTGACGTGGCTTGCTTACGGGCTTTGGCCGCTGATCAGATTAGAATCCTGAATGAAGATTTTCAGGGCACTAACGATGATATTACTAATTGGACGGACAACACGGCGGCCTTTTTCCCTGGCGTTAGTAATGGCGAGTTTTGCGTAGAATTCGTATTAGCTACCCGGAATCACCCTGAGGGTTTTGGTTTGGTTTCCGGAGACCCTGCCGTTACCATTAATGAGACCACCGGAGAAGACAACCCGGAATGGATTAATTACTTCAACATCTACGTCCGTAACATCGGCGCTCTTGGCTTTTCTCCCCTTGGTGGAGAAGGAAATGGAGACGGTGTGGTGATCGATAATAATTCCTTCGGTAGCGGAGCTGGTTGTGCTGGCTTCGAACCCGCCGCTCCGTATAATCTTGGTAGAACACTGACCCACGAGTTGGGCCATTACCTTGACCTGGCCCATATTTGGGGAGATGGCTGTGCCGTTGACGACGGAGTAGAAGATACGCCAGAATCCGCCTCTAATTATGGTGCCTGCCCAGACATTAGCTCCAGCTCCTGCGGTAGCCGGGATCTCCACATGAACTACATGGATTACACCAGCGATGCCTGCATGTACATGTTCACCGCCGGGCAAGCGAACGTTATGAGCGCTTACCTGAACGCCAACCTGCCTGCAGTAATCGCCAATGCCGACAACGTCACCGGCCCAGCAGTCGCACGAATCGCCTTTACGGAATCTTCACTGTCCTTTCCTGAAGGAACCATCAACTGCGGTGAAGGAACCTTTCGCAGTATCCCACTAACGTTTAGTGTTTCTGAAGCGCCGGATGCTGACGCTACGATCAATCTTCTGGTCACAGGAGATGCTGAAGAAGGAGTGGATTATGTCTTAAGCAGTACTTCCTTTGATGTTGCGGCGGGCGACGATACGGATAAAACCATCTTCTTGGAAATACTAGGGGATGGTGAGATAGAAGAAGATGAATCCATCACAATTCAACTTGGTTTGGAGGCCAACGGTAGTAATGCTCAGTTAGGTAATCTTGATGAGCTTACGATCGTGCTAACCAATGATGATTGGCTGCCTTCCGATGTGAGAGAGGTTGCTTTGATGAAACAAGACTTTAACGTAGGCCTGGGAGAATGGACGGTTGTAGACGGCGGTTCATCAGCTGCTACCTGGCAACTCAGCCTTGCAGCAGGAGGCCTGAACGGAACGCAGTACGTTACGGCTAACAGTGATGATGCGGGTAGTGGTGTCACAATGGACGAGGCGCTACTGTCGCCTGTATTTGACGGCACTTCCGTCACTAACCTGCGACTAGACCTTGATCAATACATTCGGGTTTATAACCGAAGAACGGAAGAAACTTTTGACATCGACATCTGGAACGGTAACAGCTGGCAGAATGTATTCCACCATGAGGAAACTGACGGTAGCCTGGGTGATTATGCGGAACCTGATCAACAGAGTTTTGACCTCAGCGCCTATGCCGCCGAGGATAACCAGTTAAGGTTTACCTATCGGGCAGAGTATGACTGGTTCTGGATACTTGACAACATAACAATCAGTGGCTTGAGTAAGCCTGATATTCAGCAAGAGGCAAATCAAGAGGATGGTTTCGTTGAGCTGGACTTTGGCCCCGAAGAAACCGTTTATTTCTACGATCAGCAAACGGGAAATATCATGATGAGCCTGACGAACCTGAGCGAGCATGACTACGGTTGTACCCGGGTAGAAGTTGATGAGGCAGATAGTATTGATCCTGGTGCGCGCATGAGTAGTTCTGCCACTCCCCGAATGCTAACGGATAAATCGTTTCGGGTCACTCCGGAGAATAACAACAATAAGGGTAAGTACACGATCTCTTTATACTACACTTCTGCCGAAATTGACGGCTGGTTAGCATCCAGTGGAGAAACCCTTGGTGATCTGGTTATGCTTAAAGCAGCGGGCAGAGTCTCGGAGGCAAATCTACTGGAAGAATCTCCAGTGTCCAGGGCTTTCTTTCAGGATGATCTCGTTTTTTCGGCTTCTTTTTCGAGCGGTTTTTCTGGCTTTGCACTAGGTGGTGCGGCGATGGGGCTGCCAGTCGAGTACACTGACATTAAGGCTCTCCCGCTTGAGAAAACGATTAAGGTGGCATGGACGACCGCAGCTGAATTCAATAACGCGGGCTTTGAAGTTTGGCGTAAATCAGCAACAGAGCAAAGCTTCCGTAACATTGGTTTTGTGGAAGCAACTGTTAGTGAAGGCGAAAATGGTAGCTACGAATTTGAAGATGAAAACGTGTTGCCCGGACAGAAGTATTTCTACCTGCTACGACAGCTGGATTTTGATGGTACCAGCTCTGAGTCAGAGGTTGTTTTTGCGGAGATTCAGCCAGATGGGCTGACCATGATTGCTTTTCCAAATCCTACCGCCGATGTACTTAATGTATCAATTGCAGGCAGTGATGTAGAAGGGCGCGGGACCGCAGGTGCCATGGAATTATTGGACGGCAGGGGGCGGGTGATCCGCTCTATTGACTTTCAGTCAGATGTTATCGATCATTCGCTGAACCTTAAGGGGCTCACCGCTGGTATTTACTTTTTGTCTCTAACAACGGACAAAAAACGCCAGGTAAAGCGTATCATCAAGCGATAACTAAACATCAACATCCAGCGCATTATTGATTGAAAGGGGGGACCTTACCTATCGGGGTGGCTGAATGCCCGGCAAAACGTCACTCACAACGATTTCACCAAACTTGTCATGTGAAAAAGTGCTTCCTTCCTGGTGTACGGAAGATTCTTCGTAGTTCCCTTCTGCAGTCGGCTTCGTAAATATTTCGATCTGTCGTTCAATCAGATTGACGATCCAACATTCACGGATTCCAGCTTCTGCATAGATCGGGAGCTTGTGTTGGCGATCTTTATCCAGCGTCGTGTCACTGACCTCAATGAGCGCGACGATGTCTTCTTCCGTCGGATGACCACCAGAATAGTTGTTCTCGTCCCGTTTTGCAATCACGAAATCCGGCTCTGGCTCGGAATGGTCGAGCATCGCTACTGGATCCTGCGTCCTGTAAGAAAATTGCTTTCTAAAATTTAGAATGAAAAATTCTTGAATGTTGCTCACACATGCTGCATGGTATCTTCCTACTGGACTCATTGGTATAATTTTTCCGTACAGCAACTCAACGGCATGATTCTCCGTAAGAACCCCCGCCTCCACCATGTCGTGGTACTGCTGGAGCGTCCAGTCAATTGTGTTGTAAAACACCCCCGGTTCGATTCGCTTAGTCATGATAGCAAGATAACGTTATTACCTAAACGCCGCAAATGGGCGAATAGGTTTGACCTAACAACAGTAGATGTATCGTAATCTTAGCGCGTCAAATAAACTGACCGGTTCCGGTCCAACTCCCGGAAGAAGGGATCGGTCATGTCCTTAACAAAGCGAATCGCCTCGCCGGTAGACTTCATCTCAGGCCCCAACTGCTTATCTACGTTCGGGAACTTGTTGAAGCTGAAGACGGGAACCTTAATGGCATAGCCACTTGGCTGCGGATTGATGTCAAAGTCCTTCAACTTATGACTGCCGAGCATCACCTTGGTAGCAATGTTCAGGTAAGGCACTTTGTACGCCTTAGCGATGAAGGGGGTTGTCCGACTGGCACGTGGGTTGGCTTCAATGACGTAAACGTGCTCCTCGCCCGTCTCCTTATCGTTTTTGATGGCAAACTGGACATTGATGAGTCCTTTCGTCTTCAGGGCGAAGGCCAGCTTCTCGGTGTACTCACGCATCTTGTTGACGGCGTTTACACTTAGCGAATAGGTAGGTAGTACGGCTGAGCTGTCGCCGGAGTGGATACCGGCCGGCTCGATGTGCTCCATGATGCCCATGATGTGAACTTCGTCACCATCACAGATGGCGTCAACTTCGGCTTCTTTGGCCCGGTCGAGGAAGTGGTCTACAAGGACCACCATGTTGGGGTCTTTCTTAAAGATGGAGAGAACGTGACGTTCCAGCTCATCGTCGTTGATGACGATGCGCATATCCTGGCCTCCGAGTACATAGCTTGGACGGACGAGAACCGGGTAATCTATGCGCTGCGCGACTTCCAGGGCTTCATCAGCATTCTTGGCGGTACCGAAGTTAGGGTAGGGGATCTCCAACTCTTTAAGCAAATTAGAGAACCGACCACGATCTTCCGCCAGATCCAGGCTCTCAAAGCTGGAACCGAAAACCTTGATGCCACGATTATGAAATTCTTCGGCAAGCTTCAGGGCGGTCTGACCACCAAGTTGGACGATGATGCCTTCTGGCTGCTCCAGCTCAATAATCTCCCGGATGTGCTCCCAAAAGACGGGCTCGAAGTAGAGTTTGTCCGCTTGGTCGAAGTCCGTAGAGACCGTCTCTGGGTTACAGTTCACCATAATGGCTTCGTAGCCCGCTTCCTGAACGGCACGCAGACCGTGCACACAGCAATAGTCGAACTCGATACCCTGACCGATACGGTTCGGGCCGGAGCCCAGCACAATTACGCTTGGCTTGTCGGTGACGATGCTCTCATTCTCCTGATCAAAGGTAGAGTAGAAGTAAGGCGTTTTTGCCTCAAATTCTGCGGCACAGGTGTCCACCATCTTGTAGGTCCGGCGAATGCCAAGCTCGTAGCGACGCTTCGTCACGGCTTCTTCGTCTACCCGAAGAAGGTAAGCGATCTGCTGGTCGGAGTATCCTTTTTCTTTAAGGGTCCGGAAAAAATCAGAGGGGATGTCATCAGGGACATTAAACTTTAGCAGTTCTTTTTCCATCTCCACCAAATCATAGATCTGATTGATGAACCAGGGATCGATCTTGGTGAGTTTGTGGATCGTCTTACGAGGAACGCCCAGGCGGAGAGCATCCTTTACCCGGAAGATGCGATCTTCGGATACGTTCTCCAACCGGTGAAGAATGTCATCGGTCTTAATCCATTCTTTCTTGTCGGAGCCCAGGCCTGCCCGTCCATTCTCCAGGCTCTGACAGGCTTTCTGCAGGGCTTCCTGGAAGTTGCGGCCGATGCCCATTACTTCGCCAACGGACTTCATCTGCAGGCCTAGGATATGGTCTGCTCCGGGGAATTTATTGAAGTTCCAGCGGGGGATTTTTACGATGACGTAATCAAGTGTTGGTTCAAAGAAGGCCGAGGTGGTCTTGGTAATTTGGTTCTTGAGCTCGTCCAGTGTGTAACCCAGTGCCAGCTTTGCAGCGATCTTGGCAATCGGGTATCCCGTCGCTTTAGAAGCCAGCGCTGAAGAGCGGCTAACGCGGGGGTTGATTTCAATGACGATGAGTTCTTCCGTTTCGGGGTTTTGGCTGAACTGAATGTTACAACCGCCCGCAAAGTTGCCCATGGCACGCATAGCCAGGATGGCCTGGTTGCGCATGTCTTGATACGCTTTATCAGACAGCGTCATGGCTGGGGCAACGGTGATTGAGTCACCGGTGTGGATGCCCATGGGGTCAAAGTTTTCCACCGCACAGATGATGACGACATTGTTGGCTGCATCCCGAAGAAGCTCCAATTCGAATTCTTTCCAACCAAGTACGGCCTTATCAATCAAGACTTCGTGGGTAGGGCTGGCGTCAAGACCACGACGCAACATATCGGCAAAGTCTTCCTGCTTAAAGCAGAAACCACCGCCAAAACCGCCCAGGGTGTAGCTTGGGCGGATAACGAGTGGGAAGCCGATTTCCTGGGCTGCTTCCATCCCTTCCAGGAAGGAGTTCGCGATCATGGCTGGCGCACACTTCAGGCC
This sequence comes from uncultured Lewinella sp., assembly GCA_938021455.1. Taxonomy (GTDB): domain Bacteria; phylum Bacteroidota; class Bacteroidia; order Chitinophagales; family Saprospiraceae; genus Neolewinella. The sequence goes on from CALIGP010000048.1 coordinate 15,709, forward strand.
GATTTTTTCCATGTGGAGACGGAACAGCTCCCGGTTTTCCGCTAGGTCAATAGCTTCGAGGTCTACCCCGATGAGCTTGATGTTGTACTTTTCCCAAAGGTCGAGTTCGCCACATTCGATGGCCAGGTTGAGTGCTGTTTGCCCACCCATTGTTGGCAGGACGGCGTCGATTTGTGGCTGTTCCTTCAGGATTTGTTCGACGTACTCCGGCGTCAGTGGGAGCAAGTAGACATTTTCGGCCGTCATCGGGTCGGTCATGATCGTCGCCGGGTTAGGGTTGATGATCGTGACTTCCACCCCCTCTTCCCTAAGGCTTCTGCTGGCTTGGCTACCTGAATAATCGAATTCACAAGCTTGACCGATGATGATGGGGCCGGAGCCGATGATCAGTACGGATTTTATCGAAGTGTCCTTTGGCATGGGGAAATGGTCTTTTCAAATTCGCGCAAAGATAGACAAGACAAAGAGCTTTTTAGGCTCCTGTAAGAGGGAATTACGATGCCTGCGGGAGGTTTTTTTGCGCAGCCGCAGGTGCAGGGGGGAGTTCTTGTGAACGCAGTGGCAAAGTATGAGAACATCGCTCTTTACCCTTTCTTTGCACCTGCGTCCGCGCCGAGTCTGCTAAATAGTCTGGGTAAATGCCATGCTAGAGGGAAAAAAAGCATAGCCAGATCGTTAAAACCTCCTTAAAACGTTGTCAGAGCTGAGCCCTCAGGGTAAATTGACCGTCCTAAAGACAAATCTTTGGTCTATGCGCTCTTTTCTTATTTTCTCTCTGTTGTTAGCGATTTCTTCGCTTTTTGGTCAGTTTACGGGCGGGCTTAGCGCTCCGCTAGATTCGCTAGAAGTGCAAGACAGTAGCCGATGGGCGCCTCTGCTAGGAGCCTCTCACTGGTGCGAAAAAACTAAAGATAGCCGGGAAGGCTACGTACTTACACTAGACTTGAATGAGAACTTTACCGAAGATGCCGGCCCCCAACCCAACCGAAAATTTCAGTTTATGCGTGGCCGCTGGGTGTTGGATACTGCGGAGCAAACCATTACACTTGCCGTCGACGGACTCATGTCCGGAGGGAGTCTTGACCGCCGTTACCTGCGGGGAAGAGACTACTTTATCGTATACGATTTGCTCAGCCTGACACCAAAAAAACTAGAAATAAAGGACCGTCTTACCGGTAAAAAACGTCTCTTTAGCCGGACGGAAGCAGAGGAGTTTAAAGACCCTATGATTAACAAACCCGTTAAGTTGGAACTGCCTCAAGTTAAGGAGGGGTTGAAAATTCCTGGAGGATGGGGTTGATTTTATTGGGGTAAAACACTATGTTTACATTAACAGAACATTTCATTATTGTTTTGCATTGTACTAAGTAGTGTTCTTTTGCTATTAGCTTTTGTGTATGTCAGACTTATGCTCATTCAGAGAATCTTGATTCCCTAGTGAGATTATGCTTTTCCAGACTTGTCCTCATGAAACAGAAAAATTCTTTCCACTTAAATACGAGTGGATTAATTACGGACTTATTCTCCGGGATTGATCCCTCCGTAGTTGACAATAATGAATACCTTAAGCGTATTCAGGAGAACTGTCAGCGCCAACAGAACCCCTTCAGCTGTTACCTAACGCTATTGTTGGGCGATAAACCTAAAGTTATTTGGCGACACAATACTGCTGCACACTTTGGGTTGATGAATATCCAATACGAGGATGTATTCTCTCTTATTCATCCGGCCTGGCTGTTTGCCTACGTAAGTTACGCTCGGGCGATGTATAAATTAACGATGACTTATCCCGAGTTTGTGAACGCAGAAGGAGCTTCCGCGGCAAGCTTAATCCCTATGCGGCATAGGTCCGGTAAATACTACTGGTACCACCAAGTTTCCATTCGTGCCGCCCAAGACCGCGGACAACTTGCGGCCCACCTGAATTACTACCATCAGAGTACGGAATACGGTAATCAGCTCCCTTCAATGCCAAAGCTTACCACGAAGGGGATGTTAAACCCCCAAATGATGGCAGCACTGAATAAAGAAGGGCAAGATCTTGCGGGACCATTCATGGCTGAATTTTTATCCGAATGTCAGGTTAACTTTATGCTCCTTTATCGAAAGTTGATTCACCAATCCGGTGGCCGAAAAGTATCGCAGGGAGATATTCTCAAGCAAATCCCTCATCTGGTAAATATTGAGAATCTCAACAAGTACAAGCAGAGAGTTAGGTTGAGTGCACGCGACTACTTCAAGCATCCGATGATCGATAGCGCCTACGCTTTGGCCAAGCTGCTTAACCAGTATTTCCCCCTGGCTAGAGAATGAAATTAGCAATTGTCCATAACTGGACTCAACTAAGTGTTGACGGGCAGTTTTTGCTGGCTATATTTGTACCATTGAAGTTAATCGCTGATTATACGGATTAACCTCATTAAGATTTTGTGTTGTTCATAGTGTATGTCTCTCAAAGAAAATATGTCTAGATAAAATACCTGACAAAACCTTTGTAAGAGCATTCGAGGGCCTCGCTGGAAGTTGATCCGGTGAGGCCTTTTCGTATCTACTAGTTACGGTAAAGTACCATTAGTGGTGATCTGTCCTCGCTATTCTTCGATTAAGTGATCTATTACCGCTCTATCAATTGGCCCTAAAACAACCTTTCGCAGCCGTGGCTGTAACAGCCAAACCCCAATTGGCCAGAAAAAGAACTGCAGAGCAGTGGAAAACCATCGGTTGTGCTATACCCACTGCTATACCAATAATTAGCCAGCCAGCCGTTATCAGGAATAAGAGGCCTGATTTAAGGTTGAAGATCTTTTTCATTAAAAGTCAGGATGAAGGTTCAGGTATTTTACATCCCCACAAACTCCACCACCTCCAATCCATAGCCTTCGAGCCCAACCCGATTC
>CALIGP010000049.1 GCA_938021455.1 uncultured Lewinella sp.
GTTTTACTGATTTATGCAGAGGCTTCAGGGCGATCAAGCTCCCCATCAGCGGCGGCCTGGGAAGCGTTGAATCAGGTTCGGAGAAGGTCCGAAGGATTACCCGCAAACGTAGCAGACCCTTCTGTTGACCTTACCTCCGGAGACCTCGCAGAATTGGCCTACACAGAAAAGAAGTGGGAGTTAGCCGGAGAATATCAGCGTTGGTATGACCTGGTACGGATGCAAAGAGTTGATGATGCCCTAAGCAATAGAAACCCCAGGGTTTCGATTGGCACGGTCTTCGACGCTGACGGAAATGCTATTCCTACTCCGCTAACGGAAGCCTCGAACCCTATTTCAGGGTCTTTAGGAACAGATAATTACTTCGCCCCCATTCCTCCGGACGAGCTAGAGCAGTTGCCGGGTTTGATGGGTAACTAGACCTTCAAATTCCCAGAAGGGAAAGCCATAGCCGCAAAGCAAATATTTTGCTTTGCGGCTATTTTTTGTGCAGAAGACTTAGGGTTCTGTTTTTCGGTGTTTAGGTTTACCTTGAAGCCCAAACGTTCAATTAAATTTTATAGAAATGAGACGGGTCTTACTCTTAGGAACTTTATCAATCTTATTCGTTTTTGCTTCCTGCTCGGGAGACGAAGCCACTTCTGGTTCAAGCAAACTATTTACCAGTATCTCTCCTTCCTTTTCCGGCCTTGATTTTCAAAATAAATTGATTGAGACAGAAGAAGCGAACTACTACAAATACATGTATTCCTACATTGGTGGGGGAGTAGCAGCAGCAGATTTTAATAAAGACGGTTTAGAAGATTTGTTTTTCATCTCGAATACATTTGATAACAGGCTTTACCTCAATCAAGGAGACTTCCAATTTGAAGAAATTAGCCAGCGCGCCAGAATCGAAAAGCGGCCAGGCTTTGACGCAGGTGTTTCTGTGGCAGATGTAAATAGTGATGGCTGGTTAGACATCTACATCACTCGAGGTGGCTGGAAGGCTGAGGGTGGAGCTTTTGCCAATATGCTGTACATTAATAATGGACCGGCCGAAAATGGACAAACCATCACTTTTACGGAACGAGCTGCTGAGTTTGGATTAGCGGATGATAACCGCTCAATACAAGCTACGTTCTTTGACTATGACAAAGACGGAGACCTGGACGTGTACGTCTCCAATACGCCGGACTTTGAGGATCGGGCCGCAAAAATTGTAGACTTAGTCGCCGCACGAACAGACCCTGAAACACTGGCCCTTAAGGGAAGCGACAAACTCTACCGAAACAACGGAGAAGGACGTTTTGAGGACGTGACTCAAGAGGCTGGCATTTTCCCAGACATTGGTTTTGGTCTTAACCCACAAGTGGGAGATTTAAATCATGATGGCTGGCTGGACATTTATGTCAGTAACGATTTCAAGATTCCAGACTTTGCTTACCTCAATAACGGAGATGGAACCTTCCGGGAAGGTAGAAACGAATTGTTCAAGCATATTTCCTTCAACAGTATGGGAGGAGATATTGCCGACATCGATAATGACGGATTGACGGACGTGTACACTCTGGACATGAATCCCGCTGATTACGTTCGTTCAAAGACCACTATGGGGATGACCCAACAAAGCCGATTTGAAGAGATGGTCCGTATGGATTATCACCATCAATACATGCACAACATGCTGCAAGTAAGTAATGGTAACGGTAGCTTTCGGGAAGTAGCTAATCTGGCGGGCGTTGCCAATACGGACTGGAGTTGGGCAGCCCTTTTAGCTGATTTTGATTTGGACGGCTTCAACGATGTCTTTGTCACCAATGGCGTTTACCGAGACGTCATTGATCGAGATGCCAACAACAGAATATTACAAAACTTAAGAAGTAACCCCCGAAAGCCTTCTGACAAAGATTTTCTGGAATTCACCAAAATGCTTCCGCAACAGAAACTGACGAACTTCTTTTTCAGAAACGAAGGCGATCTAATCTTCGAGAATGTATCCTACGAATGGGCCGATTCTATTCCGGGTTATTCTAATGGTGCGGTTTACGCGGATCTGGATAATGACGGAGATCTGGATGTTGTTGTCAATAACATTAATGACCCAGCCACCATTTTGAGAAACAATACCCTTGAAGAACAAAGTAGAGGATATTTGAAAGTAAAACTAATTGGTCCTGATAAAAATAGAATGGGCGTAGGAGCTATCGTTAACCTCTACCTGGATAATGATCAAGTACAAACCCGCCAATTAGTAAACTCCAGAGGCTTTTTGTCTTCGGTTTCGAATACGCTACACTTTGGTTTAGGAGATTATGTTTCCGTCAAACTTGAGGTCTTTTGGATGGATGGGAAGACCCAGGTTATAGACAATGTCTCCGCTAACCAACTCTTAAGTCTGAATTATACTGATGCCGTGAAATCCGTAAATCCCGCTATTCGCCCAGCTGCCATATTTAGTCAACGGGAATTTAATTTTGCGCATATTGATCCACCCTACAACGATTACCAAAAGCAAATTCTATTACCCGGTAAACTGTCTCAGACCGGACCAGCGGCAGCCAGTGCTGACGTTAACGGTGATGGCCTCGAAGACGTCTATCTGGGCGGTGGACATACGCAGCCCGGACAATTATTACTTGCTAGCCCATCGGGTGGATTTCTACAATCTTCTAGCCCTGCTTTCGAGCAGGATAAAAGAAGAGAAGACGTAGCGGCCTGTTTTTTCGACGCTGATAATGATGGAGATCAAGATTTGTACGTCGCCAGCGGAAGCTATGAATTTGCCCCTGATTCTAAAATGCTAATTGACCGTCTTTACTTAAATGATGGAAAAGGAAATTTCGTTAAGACGGACGGTCTAATCCCAGAGTTTGCCACCGCAGGAGGGGTGGTAAAATCCGCCGATTTTGATCGCGATGGAGATATGGATTTGTTTGTTGGGAACAGAGTTATCTCCGGTCTCTATCCTTACCCGCCTAACAGTTTCCTGCTAATTAATGATGGTGGGAAGTTTAGCTTAGCTAACGAGGAAGTTACCCCAGGGCTTAGAAACATTGGAATGGTAACGGACGCAGCCTGGCACGACATTGATGGCGATGAGGACCTTGACTTGATCCTTACCGGTGAATGGATGGGCATAGAAGTGTTCGAAAATGACAACGGCCAGTTGACGAAAAACGAAAACTATCCAAATCTTTCTTCGGCTAAGGGCTGGTGGAATAAAATACTTGTTGCGGATGTAGACCAAGATGGCGATGCGGACATTATAGCTGGAAACCTCGGACTAAATTCTAAGTTTCATGCCACTCCTGATAAACCACTCCACGTCTACACGAAGGACTTCGACTATAACGGTACCGCTGATGTCTTTCTCGCTAAATACTATAAAGGAACAGAAGTGCCAGTAAGGGGCAAAACCTGTACGGCGCAGCAGCTGCCACATCTGGCGTCAAAAATACCCACTTACACAGAGTTTGCTAATCGTGACTTAGAGGGCATCTTAGGCCCTGGAATTGAAACTGCCCTTCACTATGAAGTAACGGAGTTCAGGTCAGGAATTTTCGTTAACCAAGGAGGCTCATTTGAATTTCAGCCGCTCTCCAATGAGGCACAGCAATCGCCCATTAATGGTATTCTCTATGAAGATTTTGACCAGGACGGGCAGCCCGATTTGCTGATAGCAGGTAACAACTATCACGCGGAAATCGAAACGACTCGGTACGATGCCGGAATTGGCCAATTCTTCAAGGGAGGAAAGGGCGGGCAGCTGAGCGCTATCCCTTTCCAAAAAAATGGCTTTTTTGCCGATAAGGACGTCCGGAATATCCTGAAAGTTGGCGCACACGTTCTAGTACTTAATAATAATGATCGCCATGATCTCTTTGAGTGGGGTATTCGCAAAGAATCCAGGTAACGGGTAAGGAATTCCATGTGGCGCGTACGCAGGATGCCATGAAAGTTAATGGAGCAGGGTAGGGGCCACTACTCGATCGGCCTAGACTCAAAGTCCGAATCGTTCACCCAGCCCGCCTTCATCTTCTCCCCGGCCATATAGCGGTTGTAGAAATCTCTGGACTTTTCACCCGAATCGACACATAGCGTCTCAACCAACTTCGCACCTGCGTTTGCGCCCGCTTTTTGTTTAAATTTTATTGATCAGCTCAGCGACAATTCCCGTCCAGCCCGTTTGGTGAGAGGCTCCAATGCCTCGGGAGTTGTCCCCGTGAAAATACTCGTAGAAAAGAACGAGGTCTTTGAAGTGTGGATCGTTTTGATAAATGATGTCTTTTCCATGCGCCGGTCGTCTGCCATTTTCATCTTTGGTAAAAATGGAAACAAGCCGCTTAGAGATGTCAAGCGCCACCTGTTTGAGATCAACCTCCCGGCCACTACGCGTAGGGCATTGTATGTCTAACGCTCCTTTGTAGTAGTGATTGAAGTTTTGCAAGGATTCCAGCAGCAGATAGTTCATGGGCATCCAAATGGGACCACGCCAGTTAGAATTGCCACCAAACAGGTAAGAACTCGATTCTGCAGGCTCATACTTCAGGCCAAAATCTTCTCCGGCAATTTGGACGGAGTAGCCATGTTGGTGAATTTTGGATAGCGAACGAATGCCTCCCGGGGCCAAAAATTCCTCTTCGTCGAGTAAGGCGCTCAGCATCTTCTCCAAGCGGTTTTGGGGCACGAGTGCCAGCAGAATGTCTCCGGTCTCAGCTGATTCTTCGATGCTGACCGAAAAATCAGCCGAAGGCCGGTGCGTCCGGTACCAATTGAAGCGCGTCATGAAATCGGGAAGGTTTTCCAGCCGCTTCTTATCCATGACCATGGTGGCAAACAGAGTAGTCAGGCCAACTAGTGAGCGTATCTTCAATGGCGTACGGGATCCGTCGGGCATCACCAGCATATCGTAGAAGAAACCCTCCTGTTCGTCCCAGGCACCTTTATACTCCTTGGTAATACTGTTGAGCGACTCGGAAATGAGGACGAAATGCTCGAAGAACTTCGTGGCCACGTCTTCAAAACTCTTGTCCGTCTGCGCGATCTCCAACGCCATATCGAGCATATTGAGGGAATACATCGCCATCCAGCTCGTACCGTCGGCCTGATCAAGACTACCACCTCCGGGGATTTCTTTACTACGATCGAAAACTCCGATGTTGTCTAGCCCGAGAAAACCTCCCTCAAAGATGTTATTGTCATTGGTGTCGACCTTATTAACCCACCAGGTGAAATTGATGAGTAATTTCTGAAAGACACGCTTAAGGAATAGTATATCTCCTTTCCCTTTTTGCTCTTTATCAATATGATAAACCTTCAGGCAGGCCCAGGCGTGTACGGGCGGATTAACGTCTCCAAAGTTCCATTCGTAAGCAGGTATTTGACCGTTGGGGCGCATGTACCATTCTCTTAGGAATAAGATGAGTTGTTTCTTGGCAAAATCCGGGTCGAGCTTAGCGATGGGCACACAGTGAAAAGCGAGATCCCAGGCTGCATACCAGGGGTATTCCCACTTATCTGGCATGGAAATGATGTCCTCATTGTTAAGGGTAGACCATTCGCTGTTGCGTCCTTTTTTACGCTTTAGGGGTGGGGTAGGTTGGTTGGGGTCACCGTTCAGCCAGGTCGGGATATCAATGTGATAGAACTGCTTTGACCACATCATTCCGGCAAATGCCTGCCGTTGGATGTTCTTCAGGTCGTCGTTGAGATCATCATCATGCTGGGTGGCGTAAAAGTCGTCCGCTTCCCGGAGCCTATCGGCAAATATCTCGTCAAAAGCCTTGCCTAATGGAGCCTTTTTTATGGCCTCAGCGCTTAATCGTAAACGAATTTCCTTTGATTCTCCTCCTTTGATTATCAGCCGGTAATGCGGGCTGCATTTAGTACCGGATTCTACAGAGGTGACTGCTTTGTAGTCGTTACCGACAACGGCGTCGTTGATACTGTCTTTTACCAGTAGGGTCTGGTTAGGCTTGCCAAATATCCGCTCATTATTGGTATTATTTTCAGCGAAAAGCACCTTGTCGCAAGCGTCGAAATACAGATGATACTGGCCTATCTGATCGTGCTCGACCTTTACGCTTCCGGCATCCTTATTCGTCCCCGATAACTTGATGACGGGCATTTGCTCGACGTCAACGAATGACCAGCGGTTACGGACAAGCAGCGTTGGTAAAAGGTGGACCGGGGCCGCATCAGCTCCCCGATTATGAATGGTAATCTTGATCAGGATATCTTTTTCGTCAGCTTTGGCATACTCTGTGAAAACGTCGAAGTACTTACCGTCAGAGAAGGCCCCGGTGTCCAGTAGTTCGTATTCAGCTTCGACTTTCGATCTTCGTTGGTTGGTCGTTACCAAATCGCCGTAAGGAAACGCCCGTTGGGGATATTTGTAGAGGTGTTTCATGTAGGAGTGCGTAGGCGTACTGTCGAGATAGTAATACAGTTCCTTGACATCTTCTCCGTGATTCCCCTCTTTCCCGGTCAATCCATAGAGACGCTCCTTAATAATTGGGTCATGGGTATTCCAAAGGGCTACGCTAAAGCATAATTGACAGTGATTATCGCTGATGCCAGCAATTCCGTCTTCTCCCCATCGATAGGTTCGACTCCGGGCGTGATCATGAGGTAAATACTCCCAGGCGGTTCCGTTTTCGCTGTAATCCTCCCGAACGGTTCCCCATTGGCGCTCACTTAGATAGGGGCCCCATTTCATCCAATGCTTTTCTTTTGCGTAGTGCTGTTCCAGTCGCAGGTGTTCTTTGGTCTTTTTTTTCATCGCTATTGATTTGTGGTGTCGTAAAAGTATACATATAAGACTTAAGGGCTGGCTTAATAATGGGGAATAGTGTGAGGAGGCTACAGGATAAGCTTTAGCTTTTTTCAATGATTTATGAAGGGAATCAGGGCGCTCACCGCAGGTGCAAGGAGAGGTTTGTTGAATAGCCAGGTTTTTAGGAAAAAGCTTACGTTCAGCGGCGAAGGCTCGTATAAAAGAGAACCTAAAGTCTTGTTCACAGAAGGCCCTGACGGAGATTCTGCGTGATTTATTGCCACGGTTTTCTATCCTTATCCGGGGTGGCGGGGCAACTTTTTAGAGCACTCGAAAAAACCTTGCATATTTACCATAAAGATGTTTTCAGGAAGAGACCGCAAACGTATTCTTTCTGAAACTGTAAAGAACCACCATCCATCAGATAAAGATGACGAACGTGCCATACAATTTACTGAGAGAGAACATAAACAGCTACTTGTCACTTTCCAAAAAGGATTTGGACACCATTGGTAATTACTTCACCTTCAAGGAAGTTAAGAAAAAAGCCTTTTTACTAAGAGGTGGTAAAACCTGCAGATTCGAGGGCTTTGTTGTAGAGGGGTGCTTCCGGGTATTCACCTTAGATCAAAAAGGAAACGAGATCAACTTATACTTCGCTGTAGGAGGATGGTGGTTGATGGATATCGATAGTTTTATGAATCAAACACCCTCCGACCTATACATTCAAGCGCTGGAAGACAGTAGGGTCCTGCTGATTAGTAAAGACAATAAAAGTAAACTGTATCATTCGCTTCCGATTGTGGAGAAGCTGTTTCGAATCATTTTTCAAAAAGCATTGGTCTCCTGGCAAAGACGATTGATACGTAATCATTGCCTGACCGCCAAAGAACGTTACTTCCATTTCATAGAGGCTTACCCAAACATCAGTACAAAATTGAGTAATAAACATTTAGCTAGCTATCTGGGGATAAGCCATGAGTTTTTGAGTAAGATCAAGAATGCAGATAAAGTAAAGTGAAAGCAGTCTCCACAAGACTTAAACCGTATCACTTTCAGTTTGTCAGAGCTAAGGGCGGAATAACTTAACCATTTGAAGTAAAATAAGGGCGATTTCAGGTAAACACCACCGACTCTAAATGCTTTTGGTGCGGTTACTTTATCACCTATGACAAATGAACTTACTACACCCTCAATTACAAGCGACCCACGAATAGGTCTGACGACACTATTAGTTCTAATTGTATGGTGTATAACTGGCGTTTTAATAAGAAGCAGCGCGAAATCACGTATGAATGTTGGCCCAGAGAGGTCGATATGTTTGCTCCCGGTAGCCAGCCCTATCCGGGCTGGCCAGTGACCTTTAAACAGGCTGATAATTTCAACATTAAGGAGGGGTACCTATTACCCATTCTCCGGTTTGAAGAATTGGATCAGGTGGTTACGGTTATGGATCAATATACCAGTGAGGTGGTTTCTTCACTTAGAATAAAAGGTAATTCCTGGCAGCCCAAGGTTATGTATCCGGGTAGGTACAAAATAGCGGCAGGGGAGGGGAGTCAGCTTCGTTTCTTCTACAACCTCGAAGCGAAAAACCAGAACAATCAGGTACTTCAGATAGAGTGACCCCTCGCCAATCAATTACCCCACAACTGTTAGCTTTAGTTATCAATAGTTGAACAAGTTCAATTTTTTGATTGAATCCCTTCCTGACATTTGCGCTTGTAGAACATTAACGAAACAGTAAAAACGAACGATGAAAGGTAATTTCAGACTCACCATAAATATAGAAGTCTTACTTTTTGCTCTCCTTCTGGGTACGAGTAATGTTTATGCACAAAATTCGTATGACATTACGCACGAAGAAGCGCTAGAAGCAATGATGGCAGCAAAAAAACATGCAGAACAGTTAGGCGTATTGGTAAATATTGCCGTAGTTGATGCCGGCGCAAACTTAAAAGCATTCGTTCGTATGGATGGTTCGTTTTTGGGCAGTATTGATGTCGCCATAAAAAAAGCTAAAACCTCCCGATACTTTGATATAGACTCGGGCGAATTAGGGACCTTGACTCAGCCGGGAGGAATTATCTATAACATTGAACATTCCAACGGAGGGCTTATGACCTTCCCTGGTGGAATCCCGATTAAGGATGAAAAAGGAAACATTATTGGAGCGATTGGCGTGAGCGGAGGCACTATTGAACAAGATCGAGAGATTGCTACCGCAGGAGCGAATGCGTTAATCGAATAGTATTTTTTCCGAAAAAATAATATCACCACCGCGAAGCTTTAAAAATAAAACCATGGCAAAGATAAAACACACTATTCTTTTTGGCCTTCTACTATTATCTCAGATTTGTTGGTCTCAGGCTATAGACAATTTGATGCTCTATCGCCAAGATTTCAAGGGCTTATCCGCTAACAATACAGTAACCGTAACCAGCTACGAAAAAAACGGCGCTCATTTCGTCTACGTAGGAGGCTTCAAAGGCATTGACGTATTCAGCTTAGGTAAGGATGGACTACTAACGGCTGTGAGTAAGCAGGAAATGTACAAAAAGGAAGGGCCGGCCAGAGGCATGGTTGCTGACCACATCAATGGAACGGACTTTCTATTCGTAGCCAACAAACATGGAGATGCTATTGAAACGTTTGAGATCCTGGAGGATGGTTCCCTTGAACAAGTATCGTTAACCCTGGATACGGAGGAGACTTATCTTGGTACCGCGATTACATTGCAGGTGGTTCATATGGAGCAGGCATCTTATCTCTTCGTTGGTGGTTTAGAAGAAACTCCAGGACTGAGTAGTTTTAAGATAGAGAATGATGGCAAGCTATCCCACGTCCAGTCTATGCCAGATGATGAAAGCATTCATACGGATGGTATCATCGGAATGTATACGCATAAGATCAAGAAGAAAACCTTCCTGTACACGGGAGGGTTTCAGGATAATGGGGTCAGCAGTTTCAGAGTGGATGAAGATGGCAGATTTAAAAACATCAATAGTATTAGTGATAATACTACGGATCGATATCTAACGGGTGCTTACCCCGTAACCGGAGTGGAGTTGGCTGGCAACTATTACGTTGTAGTTGGCCACAGGCACCATAAGTATTACAAACGAGGCAGTGGTTTTATTAAAAGACCTGATTTCGTATACCATGGTGATGCAGTAAGTGTCTTTAAGGTCAACAGAAAGGGAGCTTTAGTGCCTCATTTCGTTCTGAAAGACGATGAAAGCATGAAACTGTCTGGACAAACAAGAATTGAGATTGTCTCCGTGAATAACAACGAAGCTATACTTGCCGTTGGCACAAGAGACGATGCCAGCATTCAACTTTGCAAGCTTGATGCAGAGGGTATTCTTAGCCCCTTAAGTTATTTAGAAACTGGGTTCTCCATCTATTACGGCTTGAGGTCTCATCAAATAGGGGACAACAACTTTCTTATTGCAGGGTCAAATCAGTTCGATTTAAGAAAAGTGATTACTTATAAAGTAGCTCCCGAAATTAGCCGCGACGGAAAAATCCTGAGGCACATTGTAAACCTCAGATATAAGGATAAAGCAACCGAAGCAGAGGTTGATGATGCCGTAGAATTGTTTCTAAAGCTCAAAGATGACATCCCGGGAATCGCTGATATTGAATGGGGAGTAAACGATAGCACGGAAGGAGCTAGTAAAGGCTTCACGCATACTTTTATCTTAACCTTCAATGATGAGCACGCCAGAGAAATTTATTTGTTTCATAGGGCGCATTTAGATCTGGT
>CALIGP010000050.1 GCA_938021455.1 uncultured Lewinella sp.
CCGTTTCATCGAATCTCCTGAATCACCTTGAAACAATAACGGGTGGATTTAGTAATACGCCCCCTGTAATCGACCCAGAGGGCAAAGAATCTGCTGCACTTGCTGAACAGTTGATTTCTGCCATGCCCGATGGCTATGACACGAGCATCAAAGAAGTAAAATATGATGATCGGGTCGACTTACCGGTCTTAATTGTAGAAACCTCTGAAGGATCGTTCGTACTAGATTTATTCCATCACGGAGATCCAAAACCTGGTCAGATTGACGATTTCCCGGACTTGTACGCACTGAAGTTGTCAGGCACAACACCTCCGGTAAAAGTTGGTCTAAAGGCCGTTTACTCTGACGAACCACAAAAGGAGGTAGATTTATTTAATGAAGAATTCTCCGCACAGGAGGTGGTGGGCCGGAGGTTACGCATTGCCTTCCCGACCGGACTACCTTTTGAAGGTCTTGCATTGACTCGCCCCCAAGACATTCAGGTATTTACGCCAGCTTGCTCTGTGCAGCGAGTATTGGGAGACCCGCTGCTTGATCAGGAATTAACCATCGACCCCAGTAAGACTTTCACTGTATCTGGCGATGAGGTAAGCATTGAAGACGACGGACTAGTCATCAATGGAGTCGTACAAAAAGGGAAGGCTGACGTTGCCTTAATTGACCGGGTAGTCAGGCTGGAGATAAAGTCAAATGGCTTAGCCTATCCAAAAGTCATCACATCCGTATACGCTTATGATGCTACGGACCAAGCTGTTGTAGGTATTCTCCCTGGAGATTTCAAAGTGTTTGAAGACGGTACTCCAGTGGGCGCGCTATTGGCTTCCAACCGTCAACGCCCCAGGGTCCTTCTTTTACTCGACTCCACCACGAGTGTGCCCCAGAAATATCGCTCGGGCGCTGGCCGGCAGCAGTTTCTGGAAAGTATCGGAGAGTATGTCCGCAAAGACTTCCCCCAAGCGGAGATTATGGAAGTAAAAACCAGTGATAAGTACTGGGCCGCTTTGGCGGATGTAGCCAACCGTTCATTGGATCTTATCGTCTGCTTTTCGGATGGTAAACTAACGGATAATCACCAACCAGAACTCGATGGTGCATTGGCTCATTTACCACCGGTGGTGTTTGTTTATACCGATAAGGAGGTACACCCGGACCTAAGTCCCCTTGCCGAGTACATAAAAATTACGCCCGTTCAGGTGGATGATCTCGTCGGGATGGAAGCTGCCGTTACCTCTGCCGTAAGGCCTTCGGTAATTCCTTCCTATGAGCTCCGTCATTCCGGACGACCAACCGACCTAGAAGAAGTCACCGTATCGGTACAACTCCCAAATGGAAAGAAAGCTACCACTACCTATATTCCCGGTAAAGAAGTGCTACCTCTCCGTCAATTAGCAGGGCTGTATCTCGACCTAAGCTATGCCCGCACTACGGATAGATTCGTTCTAGGAGGTTATGACAAGCGCATTCATGAGCAAGTGACACGGGAACATTTAAAGGAAGCTTTTGCGGCACTCTTTGCCGACACCGTCATCACGCTGGAGGGTGGTGCACCGTTTACAGCAGTAGTTCTGGATGATATTCTGACCGGAAAACTTTCGACCGAACGTGCTCTTGAGGTCTGTAATGATGGAGACTCAACGATGGAGGAAGTCCAACAAGTAATCGCCGAGATGAAGATGCTTTCGGGCGTACCGGCTACGGTCTTATCCCCATTACCGAATGCCGTTAGTCCGTTGCACCGCAGCTACCCGAATGGGATAAGGGCGTGTGTGGAGCAAGTTCGACCAGATTTTGAAACAGGTGATGGGCGCTCAAGGGTTAGTATTCTGCGCTTGGCGGATTTTAAAACGATTGCCCAGGCATCGGAAAATGCTTTCCGGATCACGGCGGAAAATACTAGTCGATTGGCGGTTGCGGAAGCAGCAATGTTCCCCACTAGTACCTATGGAGAGCTTAAAGGGCAAAAACTGATCCTGCAAAGTGACATTTACCGTGCGGAAGGTAAGGCCGACGCCCCGGAGCTCAAACAAAGATTGCTGAAAGCACGAAAGATGATGAATCAATATCGTGCGAACTCTTACCATACGTTTATTGGCATCGACAGTCCTAAGCTTGCATTCTATTCAGTGGATAAGAATACCGGATCAGTACTGGCAGTACTGCCAGATCTTACGGGGGGAGGTACTAGAGACATAAAAGAATTTTTGGCCAATTTTGACCAAGCGGTTAGCGTGATAAACGCCATGATTGGCGCCCTTGGGGCAGCTGGCGGAATTGGTGGAATTGGCGGAGCTTCTCTCGGGCTGGTTTGTGTCCACGGGCAATTACTCGCCAGGTTGTACGGGGCTGCCTCGTTGGCCCTTGCCAAAATGGACTCCAGCAGCTTGAACGATGACATAAAGATTGCTATCGTTCAGGCAGTGTGCAATGCGGTCCGTGGATTAGCCTACGGGTACTTTGCGCCAAATTTTGCACTTTTTGAAGCCATTGTAGGAGGAATGGGTGGTGATTTGGGTACTAACGAATGTAATCGTTTACAGAAGCCTAGTTTTGAGCAGTAGCCCATTGCTCCAAAAAACCGTTCTTTGCACCCGCGCTCCGTCGCCCTGCTCCAACACCTCCAAAGTGAGGTAGCCCAACGAACCAAAGAACCAACAGACCAATATGCTCCCTCCCACCACTACCCCACCCTTCACCTTTCAGGAAGGTTGCCTCTTGCTCGTTGACAAGCCGAAGGGCTGGACGAGTTTCGATGTCGTCAATAAAGTGCGCTGGGCGATCCGTAAGCATCTGGGCGTAAAGAAAATTAAGGTCGGCCACGCCGGTACACTCGACCCGATGGCCACCGGCATGCTCAACATCTGTACGGGTAAGTGGACCAAGCGCCTGCAGGAGCTGCAGGGTATGGACAAGACCTACACCGGCACCATCACCCTGGGTGCCACCACGGCTAGCTACGACGCGGAGGAGCCCATTAACGCTACTTTCCCGACCGATCACATCACCGAAGAAATGATCCAGGCTGCGGCAGCATCTTTGACCGGTCCCCTGGAGCAACTGCCGCCCATTTTCTCGGCCATCAAGGTGGACGGGCAGCCCCTTTACAAAAAAGCCCGCCGTGGTGAAATGGTGGAGGTAAAAGCCCGTCCCGTCACCGTCCACGAGTTTCGCATTACTCGCATTGAGTTGCCGGAGGTAGACTTCGTGATCAGCTGCTCCAAAGGCACCTACATCCGTTCTCTGGCCTACGATATGGGTAAGGCGCTCGACTCTGGTGGCTATCTGACCGCGCTGCGACGGACGACGGTGGGGCCGTTTGAAGAGCAGGGCATGTGGAATCTGGAGGCCTTACTGGAGAAAATCCCCCCCAAGGCCGTTGAGGAATAAGAGCTATACGGCCTCCCACAACCTAAGGTCCAGATAATTAAATACACGTCGTTCGCCAGGCTCCTGTGCAAGTTTACTTAGCTCAGCACTGAAAGCCAACAGTAGTTCTCTTCGCTCACTTCTATTGGGCACTTTCATTAATTTCCCCAGCAAGCGGAACAAGGCTTTTTCCGTAGCATAAATAGCCCGCCTTGATTTCAGGTATTTGGGCGTGGACAATAAGAGAGACCCCAGTAAAGACTCGTTTCCTAGCTCGAAGTGGATCAACAAATTCAGTACTCGAGCGAAGTAGTAAATTTCCTTTACCACGTCTTCCTTAGTATCGTTAAGGATAAAGTTATTCCACTTCAGGGCCTCTTCGCACTGTTTGTTTAAGAATAGCAAGTAAGCCAGCAGATAGTAAAAGGTAATACGATGGTGCTTCTCAATTTTGTCTCCGAATCGCAGAAGTCCTGCTTCAATTTCCGGAATCCACTCCAGCACTTTTCCGTAGTCTTTTTGGCTCAAGCTCCAGTTGATGAGCAGCAGATAGCGCTGACGGAAAACGCGAGACTCCATGTTCTTCATCGATTTGAACTCGGGTCGCTTCAGGGTCATCTCCAGTCGATGAATGCCTTGCTCTAATACATCGTATTCCTTAATGATCAGGCTATCGATCAACATATTATTTAGGGTGGCCAGGTAATTTTCCGTGTAAAGGCTTAAGAATTGAGGGTTCGCCTCCAGCAAATCCAGGAATTGACTATTTACCTCGTAGGCCTTTTTTACCTGCCCGTGCATAAACTGAAAAGTGGCGTTGGCCTGATAGAAATAGAGTTTACTTCGAAAGTTAGTCGCCAGCTCCAGGTTGACGAACCTGGCGGATTGTGACAACTCCACCAGGTGTTGCTGCTGCTCTTCGTTCTGGCTCTTCTGAAACCTCATTTGAAAACGGGCCACCCGCTGAGCGAGATACCAGTATTCATTGATGTTGGTTAGCTGCGATAAGGCATTTGTTTCCAGTTCGAAGAGTTGCTGCAGGTCATCCCCCCTTAACTTCGCCTTCTTCTGCTTACTGCTGAGTTTTTTCTGTAATCCGCAGAGCATGATTTGCAGTTCGAACAGCTCGTACTTTACGGCTAACTTTTGTCCTTTTGCCAGTTCCTTAAAAGCTGCGGGAAACAAGCCTTTTTTCATCAATACCTTGGCAGCGTCTAGCTTGTCATGGACCTGATCTTCAATTGTTTTCTGCCCAAATTGAGCCAACAATCGCAGTAATAGCGCATAGAGGTATTGCTTATTTACCGCCAGGTACTTTAGAAAGTTAGCGCCTTCGTTGTCTTTGATCAGCTTGGCCTCATCATATGTTTTCTGCGCAAGCAGTGCCTCTAGTAACTCCAAGTAATCTTTACTCCTTCCACCCGCCTGCAGCTTGATGTAGCGTTTTTCTGACTTTGTCAGCGTTAAGACCAAGTCATGCAAAAACGTTGATGGTATTTTCATTGGCCCTAATTGAATACTTACTTTCCTTAACCAAAGATAAGTATACAGATGGCCTAAACGCCACAAAATACAATTTAGAAACCTTATTTAAGACCGTATCTCTACTTGTCGACCTATGAATGTGAACTTAAATTTGAGCATAATTAAGGGATGCCGTGATAATAACTGCCCAACGACATCCCTAAATATTCGCCATCAATTGACTACCATGACGTTATCGAAATTCTCCTTTCTTCTCCTGCTTACTCTTTTATTCCAAGGCTTCCTTCCTGCGCAGGAGTGGACTTCTTATCAAAGCCCGAACCAGGTAAATGACCTTGTGGACACTGGCGCCGAGCTATTACTTGCCACCGATAACGGATTGGTCGTAATTGATAAAACTACCTTAGAACACACCATCTTAACTAAGGATAATTCCAACCTAAGCAACAACCACATTCAGTCCATAACGAGAGGGCAAAATGGTAGTGTCTGGATTGGAACCTACGATATTATTTTATTTGAATTTGATGGGTCGGATTTTCAGAACTCCACCTCGCCTGACGCTTCGGTCGTTCTACCGAATACGGACATGTATGACCTTAAGATAGCCCCAAATGGCGATTTATGGGTCGGGACGACCAAGGGCCTATTCCATAGAGAAGGCGAAACCTGGTCGCGCTACGCGGAGGAAGAATTCGGACCTAACTACTTTGAAACCTGGGATGTCGAGATAATGGAAAATGGAGATGTTTTCGCAGCGGGAGTAGAATTACATCAACGCGTCAATGACGAATGGGTCAGCATCACGGAGGGATCGGAATGGGTTGGTTATCTCGGTGCAGACTTATTCACCAGCAGTACGGGTGATCTTTATGTTGCTGGAGACCTGGACCAAATTGGTCGATACGACGGACAAAACTGGCAGGAATACGACATTGATTTCAACGGCTCTGAGGTCATTCAATTTACGGAAGACACCGACAACAACGTCTATTTTTCCACCAGAAGAAACGGAATCTTTAAGCTGGAAGATAGCACCTGGGTGCAGCAAGAAGGCCAGCAGGCGAGCAACTTCAACAACCAAATCGACTTCTTTTACATTGACGGTCAAAACCGTCGGTGGATGAACAGAAATATCCGTTTATCTGTCAACAACAACGGAAATATTCGGTCTACTTTAATCGCAGACCACACCTTGACCAGCAATAGAATCAGTAATCTTCACAAAGGAGAAAATGGAAAGATGTACTTCATTCTGGACTCATCAGAAGAATTTTCCATGTTAGACGAGGATGGCAACTGGAGCTTTTTACCCAAACCGGCATCGGTTTTACCATTCGAACGCATGAATGACTTCTTCGTCATTGATGACAATGACATCTGGTTAGCCTCTCTGCGCGGGCTCTATCACTACGACGGCACCGAATGGATGCTTACCAGCCTGGAAGGCTGTAGAAGACTTCAGCAAGACAGTCAAGGAAGATTATACGCCCAGGCCGATGATAGAATTTACATCGTGGATAATGGCGTGATTAGCGAATTAAATACCGACAACTCCTCTCTCACCTCACTTCCACTATCAAGTATGAGCATCGATGCAGAAGATAACCTTTGGACGGCCTCCGGATCGTTTGACGGCGGCAACGTCATCCAAAAAGTAACGCCCGCTGGAGAGTGGACTACATTCTCGACGGCTGATCACCCAGCGATCAATCGCCCAACCGGTGAGTTCGCTTTTGATAATAACGGCAATGTATGGATTGTTAACGCACCTTTCGGAGCGCTTAAATTTGATGGCACCACCTGGACTGACCCCGTAAGAGAAACAGAGAATGGAGTACTTACTACCAGAGGCTTTGATGCCGTAAAAAGTGACGCGGAAGGGAAGTTATACTTCGCCCACGCGTACGGCATTTCAACCTTATTTAACGGAGAATGGGAAAACTTCGTCAATGAAGAGGTTATCACCAACAACTCCACAAGTACCAACATTGAGTTCGACGATGAAGGCACTCTTTGGTGGGCAAACGGACGAACCGGCGTGTTTTCTTTTATGCCGGAACCGATCACCTCCAGTTCTTCCCCTATTGAACTAGTGGCTGATTTTAGGGTCTTCCCTAATCCAGCTCTGACGCATACAACCGTTGATTTCACTACCAGACAGAATGCGAACGTAATCGTAGCCATTTATAACCAACTGGGGCAGTTAGCTTCCACTACTAATCTGGGGCAATTCTCCAAAGGGGCTTACCAACAAGAAATCAACCTGGATCGCTTGCCTGCGGGCTTTTACACGATACAGCTCAGAGCTAACAATAGTGTTACTGCCAGAAAACTAATTATAGACTAATTTTTCGGACTTACCGAACTGGTATTTAGAACCTTTTAGATTAACACTTAAACGATGCCTCACCCCACTCAATATGGGGTGGGGTTTTTGGTTAAGAACGGCATTGTAAACAGTGCCTACTCCTCCACCCAATCCATACTCCGCTTAACCGCCTTCTGCCAGCCCCGGTAGAGTTTTGATCGCTTGTCTTCTTCCATTTCAGCGGCGAAACGTTTGTCCAGCTGCCACGTCTTTTGCAAGTCGTCTTTGGTCCAGAAGCCGACGGCCAGGCCAGCGAACATGGCCGCGCCCAGCGCGGTCGTCTCTACTACCTGAGGGCGCTCTACGTTAGTTCCAAGGATATCCGACTGGAATTGCATCAGGAAGTTGTTATTGGAAGCACCTCCGTCCACGCGGAGGGTGCTGAGGTCTTTGCCCGAGTCTTTTTGCATCGCATCGAGTACATCCCGAACCTGGTAGGCTAAAGACTGCAGCGTAGCGCGGACAATATGCGCTTTGTTTGTCCCCCGCGTAAGGCCGAAGATGGCGCCCCGAGCATACATATCCCAGTAAGGTGCACCTAGGCCCGCAAAGGCAGGTACAACGTATACCCCATCGGAGTCCTTCACCTTTCGGGCGTAGAACTCGGAGTCGGGTGCTTCATCGATAATCTTGAGCCCATCCCGGAGCCACTGGATGGCAGCACCAGCGATGAAGACGGAGCCTTCCAGGGCGTACTCCATTACGCCATCGACTTCCCAGGCGACGGTTGTGAGCAGACCGTTTTCGGAGGCGACGGCCTCGGTGCCCGTATTCATTAGCATAAAGCAGCCCGTGCCGTAGGTGTTCTTAGCCTGACCGGGCAAGAAACACGCCTGGCCGAAGAGGGCACAGTGCTGGTCCCCAGCCATACCGGCAATGGGGATCTGACTGGAGAAGAGACCTTCTTCCGTCTTGCCGTACACCTCGCTACTACCCTTCACTTCGGGTAGCATACTAGCAGGAACGTCGAGCTCTTTCATCAGCTTCTCATCCCAGCGGCGGTTCTTGATATCGAAGAGCATTGTCCGGCCGGCATTAGTGACATCGGTGACGTGCACAGCGCCGCCGGTCAGCTTATAAACCAGCCAGCTGTCCATGGTTCCGAAGGCTAGTTCACCAGCTTCGGCGCGGGCCCGGGCGCCGTCTACATTGTTGAGTATCCAGTTGATCTTAGTGCCTGAGAAATAGGCGTCAACGACTAAGCCAGTGGTATCCTTCACGTGCTGCTCAAGGCCACGGGCCTTGAGCTCATCACAGAAAGCGGCGGTACGCCGGTCTTGCCAGACGATGGCGTTATGGATCGGCTCTCCCGTTTTCCGGTCCCATACCAACGTGGTTTCCCGCTGGTTGGTGATACCGATGGCGGCAACGTCAGTGGCTTTGATTTTTGCCTTCACCAATACTTCTTGGGTTACGGCAAACTGTGTACTCCATATCTCGTTTGCGTCGTGCTCTACCCAGGCAGACTGGGGAAAGATCTGCGTAAATTCTTTTTGGGCCGTTGCGACGATGTCTCCACCGTGGTTAAACACAATGGCGCGGCAGGAAGTGGTTCCCTGGTCGAGGGCGAGGATGTACTTGGGCATGGATCGATAATTTCAGATTGCAAGTTTAACGAAAGCTGGTGAGATTCCTATCCTACTTACCGCTTTAATGTGTACTCCCTGACATCGTGCGGGTCTTTAACTAATCTTAGACAATAGGTGACTACTTGAATCGGTTAATTAGCCCACCAACCCTGCCCGTTATGGGCCGGCTTTAGATTCTTGGATTGCATCCCATTCCCTTTTTTAACCAAACCAACCAATATGAAAGCCTTACAATTAGCGTCCCTTCTCCTATTTGTCTTCCTCACGACCGCTACTAGTTGCGAAGACGATGAAGACATCGTGTGCCTCCAGTCCGATTGGGTTGGCACCTACAGCGGTGTCGTTGACTGCGCCGGAGACGCAGAGGACCTGACCCTCACCATTACCGCGGACGGTGCGGACAACATCGTGATTTCTTACGAAACTCCCACAACTACCGTCAACTTCACACCGCTTGCGTTCAATAACTGTAGCCTTGAGGCCAGTTTCACGCAGGATAGTCTTACCGTATCCATTATCTCTGACCTGACTGGTGGGGAGACCCTTAACCTGACGCAGACCATCGTCAGCGGTACCACAACTTCCGTTTGTAATATTGCCGCGACCCGGAATTAAGTCCTACAACTGAATTCCATTATGGCAACCTTCGCCCCGGCTAACGAGCCCTCTCTTGAGGTCGACTTAGTCGGGGCGTTTTTCGTGAATTCCAGTGGTTTCTACAACGCGTCATTTCGCCAAAGGTGTACGAATTGATGCTCATCCCAACCGATGCTGACGATATCGAGATCTCCGTCTCCGTCCAGGTCGTAGGCCTGGGTACCGAGGTGGGATTCCTTGCCGCGATCAATCTCCTGCATGGTAAAGTGGCCATGGCCATCGTTAAGCCATAGCTGGAGTGCGAGATGGGGCCCTTTGTGTTCGGCGGTGAGCAGGTCCTGGTCTCCATCACTATCCATATCGACGATGTCGAGGTTATTCATGGAGTACTGGGTAACGATGTTCTGGCGAACGAAGCCGGTGTCCGACTGCATAAATACCCAAAGAGAAGCATCGGGCTCCAGACCGGGGTAGCGTTCTTCGGCGACGACAACGTCTGGCCGGCCGTCTCCGTTGAGGTCAGCCGCTTCCACACGGTCGGTAGCGAAAATGGAATTGCCAACGGAATGACGGGGCCAATCTTCCGTGAGTGCTCCTGGATTTTCAAACCAGACAACGGCGGTGGGTACCTCCGCATCCGCTCCGGGAATTCGATAGCCTGAAATGAGGTCAAGGTCTCCATCACTATCCATATCTGCTACGCCAAAGCCTTCATCACTAGCGTCTTTCCCCACCAGGATAACGGGCCAGGGTTTACCTACCGAAGGGTCTAATACGTAGAGACCGCCCTGACTGGCGTAGATGACTTCCTCACCTCCGTGGCCGGGTAGTAGGTCAGCCGTTTTATAGCCCTGTCCGTTGTGGTGGCCGGTGGGCGGCACCTGAGTGACAACCTCATCTTTATAGCCAGTTGAGGGGTCAAAAGAGAAGCGAACCACGTCAGGAAGGCTCTCCGCCAGAATGGAAGGAAAGGGATCATCACCAAGCTGGACAAACAAATTAGCGTCCACATTTTTGCCCAGGTCGAGCTTACCCCAACTCTGGCTCATATCTCCCTTTGGGCTAAAGTAGACGTTGCGCCCACTGGTGATTTCCATAAATCCATCTCCGTCGATATCGGCGGCAGCGAGACCAAAGTAGCGGAGCCACTCCGGGTCATCATAGTCGCCCCACATGGTTTTGGTGGAGTCTACTACAATGTAAGTCCACTCGGTGGTCGTAAGGATAGTGCTTTTCGACGGAGGGGTTTCGCTGGTGGGCTTATCCGGGGCCGGGCCTCCACAGCTCATCAGGATAAGCAATGCACCTGCGGCCGCGGCTCCACTGAGCTTGCCAAACGTGCCTGAAAACCTGGTTAGAAATCGGATAGTCATTATTTTGTCTCGTTTTCGATGAAGAAAAGTTCTGTTGCCTCGTGGTTCGGATAGCGGAAGATATCATAGTCTCCGTCACCTTCAAAGTCAGCCACCCGGCCGTTATAAATCCCCTCGTTATCGATTACTTTGGTCGTCCATTTATTGTTGCCTTCGTTGAGTAATACCATCACCTCGTAGTGCTCTACTTTAGGGTCCAGATTCACCGCCCGGGCGAAGTTGATGCCCGTCACCACATCAAGATCGCCGTCCAAATCCATGTCAAACACCTGCAGGGTGTGTGCTGCAGGTAGTTCCTTGAGAACGATGTGTTCGGTGTAGGTTCCATCCTCATTTCGGGAATAATAGCTCAGGGGATAGCCGCCACGTTCACTGTGTGAAATAAAAATTTCCGGCGTGCCGTCTTCGTCCAGGTCAGCAATGAACTCCTTGGTGCCGTTTGCACTCCAGTCTCCTTCCTGGTTGTGCCACTTATCGTCTACGCTCGTCATGGGCCAGGGTGCCGTCAAATCACCACCCGGATTACTAAAAATGAACCCGTTGGCTACGATATCCGCATCACCATCACCATCCAGATCACCAATATCCATTCCTTCGTGTAGTCCCTTCTGCGTAATGTCTTGCACCAAAACGAAGCTACCGTCCTTTTGCTGGTGGTGGATGCGCAGGTTGGATTCATCGAAAGTTAGTACGGCCAAATCGGCCAAGCCGTCACCGTCAAAATCCCCGATACTCATGTCCTTCACAGCATCCTTGGCCTCGCCGATGGCGTGGGCCTCCCAGCTGGGGTTTTCGTAGTAGAAGATTTCGGCAGCTTCACCTGCATTGTCCCATTCACCGGTGTGCTTTACAGCCAGAATATCTACGTCGCCGTCTCCATCCATGTCTCCTACTTCCAGGTCTCCCGCAGCAAAAGTCCCCCCCGTAGGTGGAGCATCCGCCACGATAGTTTCCTCCCAAAGACCGCCATCCTTACTACCCGATCGAAAGCCAAGGTGGCCTCCATTGGCATTATTGTTGATGTAGATGATGTCCTGAAGACCATCATTGGTTACGTCGCCGATGGTGAGTGCCCACCACCATTTAGCGTTATCTACCACCCGGTGGGCAGTAAATTCCATAGGCATTACGGCGGGGGTGGATACGGTTTCGGTCATTTTTTCCTGTGACTGTTCCCCAACATCTGTACAGGCAAACAAAAGGAAAACAGGACTGAGTAAAAGATAATTTCGGAAGTTCATAAGCAGAAGTTTGGTCCAACGAGGTAAACATAAGGAATTGATGCTCACTACCTCCATTCTGTATACAAAAAAGAATTTTTTAGTTTGTAGTTCCCCCGAAACCATTTACTCAACTTAAGCCCTCACGGCTTGTTCCGGCTATTAAGATGTCAATAGTCGAAAAGTGGGCCCAACAGCTCAATGATCTTGGCCGCCAGTCCCGCCCCTGCTTTTTCCTGATGGATTTTGAGCAGCAGCTTCCTCGTGTGTGGGAGTTAGCTGCTCAGGAAGTTGACATGCCTCGTTTTTCCTTCCCGTCTCATCCGGAAACGGGCACTCCACCCATCGGGCTACTGCCTCCCAAACTACTGGCGGACCATATCGAGGCGGAAGATTTTGAGCGGGCATTTTCTGTCGTACAGGCCGGCCTTGGCCGGGGAGACAGCTTTTTGACCAACCTTACTTTCCCGGTTCCCGTACAGCTAACTGCGGCGCTGGAAGAAGTGTACTGGCAAAGCGAAGCGAAGTACCGTATTCTCTGGGAGGATAATTTCGTTTGCTTCAGCCCGGAGACCTTTGTCACTATCAACCAAGACGGCTACATCGAAAGCAGGCCAATGAAAGGCACGGCGCTCGACACTCCGGCCGCTCGTAAGGCCCTGCTTAACAGCCAAAAAGAGATTGCGGAGCACGCCACCATTGTTGATTTGATTCGCAACGATCTCAGTCAGGTAGCCAAAAAAGTTCGGGTAACAGATTACCGTTACTTCCACAAAATTGCCACCAGTCGGAGAGGACTGGTGCAAACCAGCAGTAAAATTGGTGGGCAATTACCGGGCGACTGGAAATCCAGATTAGGAGACATTCTCTCCAAACTCCTCCCAGCCGGCTCCGTAAGTGGTGCTCCCAAGCCCGCTACTCTCGACATTATCCGGCGGGCCGAAGGCCAAAAAAGAGGCTACTACTGTGGCATTGGAGGCTACTTTGATGGAGAGACTGTGGACACCTGTGTGCTTATCCGTTTCATCGAAAAAACGAATCAAGGGACTCACCTTTTTCGCTCTGGCGGGGGGATAACCGCCCGCTCCGATTGGGAAGAAGAATACAACGAATTAAAGGCAAAAGTGAGAATTCCGCTTTCCGGTGTTACATTTACTTTACATTAATGCTGCTGTACTTAACTTCATTGTTAACTCAGCTGAAGGACACCCAGGCAAATTGAAAGTAAAGAAAACCGATTCCAAGCTACTATTGGAGTCTATCCGAATAGTTGATGGGGAAGCCCCTTTGCTTCCCTTCCATCAACGAAGGATGGACCGGGTCCGGCGTGTTCTGTTTGCTAAATCCTCTCCCCTGAAGTTGGAAAAAATTCTTGGTGAGCTTGAGCTTCCCCGCAAGGGATTATTCAAATTGCGGATTGAATATTGCGATGTAGTAAAGCGCCAGGAACTAGTACCCTATATCATCAAACCCGTAAGAAGCATTCGGTTGGTAAACGCAGACAAGGTTCTTTATGGTAAGAAGTTTGCGGATCGCACCGGCATCCGCCGTTGCCTGGAAAAGAAGGGAGATTGCGACGATATACTCATGATGCAACGGGGCCATCTTACGGATGCTAGCTATGCCAACGTTGCCCTTTTCGACGGCAAGCATTGGTATACCCCCTCCTGGCCACTCTTACGCGGAACTCGTCGGGAAGAACTCTTGGAAAAGGGTATCATCCGCCCTTCTGTGATCCGGGAAAGAGATTTGGAATCCTTTCAGTGCATCCGACTCATTAACGCCATGTTACCTTGGGGAGAAGGGCCTACGCTTGACATCTCGGCGATCAAGCGCTAGTACAGCGTAGTTTAAGAGCGTGTCTAAATATTTTGGGCGGGGGGCCGCAGGTGCAAAGGAGAGTTATGGAGCAGAGGGACTGCCTACATATAAACCGTCCCCAATATCTGCCGTGCCCGCGCCAGTGCAGCCGCATTATTCCGAATAATTTCGTCGGCCATATCCACTTTATCGTTAAGGCCGATAAGGTAGCATCCGGCGGCTTTAGCGGACAGGCCACCCGGGGCACTATCCTCAATAGCGACGCAGCCTCCGGCATGAACACCGAGTCGTTCCGCTGCCAACAGGTAGATATCAGGAGCGGGTTTGAGGTTAGCCACGTCTGTGGCCGTAACGATAACATCCGTAAACTGATCCAGCCCCAGGGCTGGCACTACTACATCAGTGTCTCCCCGGCCACTATTAGTGGCGATGGCCAGCGGGAACTGGTCACTGAGTTTCGCCAGCTCCTCCAGTACACCCGGAAAACTCTTTCCAGCCTTACGAACCATTTCGTGAAAACGTTGCTGCTTTTGCCCGATGAGGGTGTCCACGGAAACGGAGAGCTCATGCTTACTGATCAACCAGTCAGCGACAACACGGTCGCTTGTTCCTATCCATTGCTCAAACCAATGGACGTCATAGGTAAGGTGATAGTCTTGCTGTAGCATCTCAAGCCAGCCAGCGCAGTGCTGAGGTTCTGTATCCGCAAGGGTTCCATCCAGATCGCATAAAAGTGCCAGGTATTGAGACATTGGTGTTTATTTGAACCGCAAAGGTAATCACTCCCCTTTCACCAAAAATCAAGGCCCTTTCGGAATTACTCCGAACGGGCCTGTGAATACTGGGTCTATGTTTATTATGGGTGCTTTTCTAGCGTAGTTATTTTACCAGTAAACGACGAACAGCATCAGCACCGCGGCTGATGAGCGCTCCACTCGTTTTCACCTGATGGCTCATATTCTGTAATTGCTCCGTGGTCGAATCAGAACTCATCTGATGGCTACGACCGAGTAAGAAACCAAAACTGGCTCCACTAAGGGCAAGTAAGATGACAAATACAAAAGAGGTGAGTCGGGCTTTCTTTGAGGACATTGCGGGTATTTTCTGGTGACTACAATATAAGGCCTCTTAACGCTTATTTAATTGAAAATGCCCCGTTTGTCGACAAACGGGGCATTTTTTTCGACGAAAAAAGGTGACCTAAAAGGATTTCATCACATCTACCAACGCCTGAACGCTCGCTTTGGGCATGCTGTTATAGATGCTGGCCCGGAATCCACCGACTGAGCGGTGGCCCTTAACCCCCACACAACCGGCAGCTGCGCAGGCATCCAGGAAGGGCTGAGCGTCGGCCTCATCGACCGGTGCAAAGGTTACATTCATCAGGCTCCGGCTGGCTTTGTTCGCTACCGTACTCTGGAATTTAGGGTTACGATCAATCTCATCGTAGAGCAGCTGAGCTTTATCAGCGTTATGCTTTTCCATCGCTTCTACCCCACCCTGAGCCTTAACCCAACGCATGGTGAGCATGCTCACGTAAATTGGGAATACGGGGGGTGTGTTGAAACTGGATTGTTTCGCCATGTGGGTCCGGTAATCGAGCATTGTTGGAAGTTCACGCTTCACTTTACCGAGTAGGTCTTTGCGAACAATAACGAGGGTAACTCCTGCTGGGCCCATGTTCTTCTGAGCGCCGGCGTAAATGAGGCCAAACTTTTCCAGCGGTAAACGACGGCTGAAAATTTCGCTGGACATATCCGCCACCAACGGAGCATCCGTTTCGGGGAAGTCCGCAAACTGCGTACCGAAGATAGTGTTGTTGGCCGTCAGGTGCACGTAGCCAAGTCCCGCAGGAATTTCGATATTCTCCGGGATGTAGTTGTAGTTTCCGTCCTTGCTACTAGCAAGTACGTTGACGCCGCCGAAGTTCTTAGCTTCCTTGATGGCTTTAGCGGACCAGGCACCGGTATCAATGTAGCCAGCAGTCTGGTCTTCATTGAGCAGGTTCATCGCTGAAACGAAAAATTGACTGCTGGCACCTCCGGTAAGGAAGAGAACCGCGAAGTCATCCGAAACATCCAGCAACTCACGTACGAGCGCTTCTGCTTCGTCCAGTACAGCTACGAACTGCGGAGAGCGGTGACTGATTTCCAGGATGGATAAACCCATCCCCTCAAAGTCGGATACCGCCGCAGCGGCTTGTTCCAAAACGGGAGCAGGAAGGATGGCCGGACCGGCGAAAAAATTATGCTTTTTCATGTAAGGGGCTATTGAGGCGGCAAAAATAATCCATTTTTGTTCACCGTTCTCCCTTTACTTCACCTCGCTTTAGCATCTTTATACTACAAATAACCAACTTCCCCTACTCTATGAAATTTCGTCATCTCCTTTTTCTACTTCCCTTTCTTGCCGTAGTGGCTTGTACTCCAAAGGCTGCCGCCCCCTCTAGCAGCGATTCTTCCGTCAGCCAAACTACGACCCCCAAGCCGGTAAAGCCAGTAGATGACAACCTGAGTCCTTGCCAAAAATTTTCTGACACCAGCAATCCCGATGATGCAGAAACCCAGTACGTCATCTATCGTCAGATGCTAAAGGCTAAGGAAACCGACAAAGCCTTCGAAACCTGGCAAAAGGTATACGCTAACAGCCCGGCCGCTGATGGCCGCCGCCCAACGGTCTACACGGATGGCGTAGCATTTTACCACAGCTTTATCCAGCAAGATCCTTCGAAGCAACAGGAATACGGGGTTAAGATTATCGAACTCTACGAAGAAGCCCGCCGCTGCTACCCCGGCAATGGCTACATGGCGGCGATCCAGGGTTTTGACAGTTACTACACCTACCCCGGCACGGCTACTGACGAGGAAGTCTACGCCCTGTTTAAGGAAAGCATCGAAATCGATGGCCCCGAAAAGCTGCAGTACTTCGTCATCAACCCCATGTCCAGCCTGACGGTAAAGATGCACCGGGAGGGCAAAATTGACGAAGCGGAAGCCAAGATGATCACCTCCGCACTAAACACCCGATTAGCGAAGGGTCTCAAAGAATGTGTCGCCTCCGAGTGCGAAGCCTGGAAGACGATCGACAATTATGCGCCAGACGCCATGCGCTACTTTGAAACCGTTGAGGGCTACTATGACTGCCAGTACTACATTGACCAGTATTACGCCGACTTCAAGGAAGACCCAACGGATTGTGACGCCATTCGTACTGCTTACAGTCGCCTGCGCTATGGCAAGTGCGCCGAGGGTACGGCGGAGTTTGACGAGATCAAAACGGCCTACGACAACAACTGCCGGGTGGTAGTAGAAGCCGGCCCCTCAACCCTAAAGGAAGCCTTCAACTGCCTCGAAAGCGGAGACTACACCTGCGCCATCGAGAAGTTTGAGGCCGCCGCCGCCGAAACGGATGACGCCGCAAAAAAGAGTAGAAACTTACTCTACGCCGCCAAAGTATACTATAGCCATAAGCGTAACTTCAGTCAGGCGCGTGCCTACGCGCGCAAGGCCGCCGCAGCGGACCCCAACAACGGGGAGCCGTATATGCTAATCGGGACGCTTTATGCTTCCAGTGGGCCGCTTTGCGGGCCGGGTACGGGCTTCGATTCTCAGATCGTCACCTGGCCAGC
>CALIGP010000051.1 GCA_938021455.1 uncultured Lewinella sp.
GAATCGCGTCGTACTGGCTGGTGACCCCTTTCAACTTCCACCAACGGTAAAAAACAGAGAAGCAGAAAAGAAAGGCTTTAGTGTGACGCTGTTGGAGAAGTGTTTGCAGAAACGACCCGATGAAGGAGTTTTGCTCACGACCCAATACCGCATGAACACGCCCATCATGGGCTTCAGTAATGATTATTTCTACGAAGGCCAGTTACTGGCTGCGAAGTTGGTCGCTAGCCGGACGCTTCCCAGCGTCCCACTAGGGGAGTCCGTCGTATTCATCGATACTGCGGGGACTGGCTTCGAGGAGAAATTACACCCTCGCTTCAAAAGCCGGTATAACGACGGAGAGACGGACATCCTCATCGAGCATATGCTTGATCTGCGTAGCACCGTCCCGCCGGAGGATGAACTACCTACGGTAGCTGTCATCACGCCTTACCGACAGCAGGTGGTGCAAGCCGAAGACCGACTGGAAGCCGAAGGTCGACTGGCGGATTTTTCCCTGACGATTAACACCGTAGATGGCTTTCAGGGGCGGGAGCGGGACGTTGTTTATCTGTCCTTGGTGCGCTCTAACGAAAAGGGCGAGATCGGCTTTCTTTCTGATTACCGCCGCATGAACGTCGCGCTGACGCGCGCTCGGAAATATCTCATTGTGATCGGGGATAGTGCGACTATCGGGAACGATCCCTTCTTCGCCAAGTTCCTGAAATACGTCGAGGAGCATGGCCTTTATCAGACGGCTTGGGAGTATATGAAATAGGCTCTTTAACAATTGTCAAGCCTATTATTTGAGGCCCATAGTCCTACCGTACATGGTTAGAATATCACAAAGCGATTCCGAAGGAATCAGGCCTTTGAAAAGACTGACTTGTGGGCACAGAGCACGCCCTGTGCCCACAAGTTGTTTTCACAGAGGCCATGATTCCTCCGGAATCATTGATGGGCAGCTATGCATCTGCAAAACTACCATCCTACAAAAACATCTCCTCCAACGGCAGTCGCACCTTCGCGGCGTGCTGCGTCTTGTCTTCAGCAGATCGATAGCCGACGGGAGCGATAACGGCAGCGGTGAGCCCCTTTCCCTTTAACCCCAGAATCTCATCGTATTGAGCAGCATCGAAGCCTTCCATTGGGCAGGCGTCTATCCGCAATTCAGCAGCGGCAGCCATCAGCGTGCCTAGGGCAATATATGCCTGCCGGCGAGACCAATCCTGGATGAACGCAGCGTCTTTATCCGCCATGGTGTTTTTCATGAAGTCACCGTAGCCGGAGAGGGCTTCGTAGGGTATGCCTCGGGTGTCAGCAGCGCGGCGGACCTGATCGTCGATGTAGTCTGGTGACATGTCGAGTTTGCTGGCGAAGACGAAAACGTGGCTGCTTTCTTCAACCTGAGCCTGGTTCCAACTCGCAGCACGAAGCTTCGTCTTTAGTGCCGGGTCGTCAATGACCACCACCCGGAAAGGCTGGAGGCCAAAGGACGTAGCCGTCAGATTAATGGACTCTTTTAAAGTAGTGATATCCTCGGCGCTGACTTTTTTATTGGTGTCAAAGCTTTTGGTGGCGTAGCGCCACTTTAGGGATTCAATGAAATGATGAGACATGTTTTATTGTTTTTTCTTTGAGTTGATATTTCGGGGCGCGGGACCGCGGGTGCAATGAAAGTTTGTGTAATAGCAATGTGTGCTATTAGCTCTAACTCCGCTCCATTGGAACTTCCATGAGTAAAACCTTCGCGTCACTGGTGGCCATTATGCTCAGGCTATTGGTTTCCCAAACACCAAGTCCATCGCGCTTATTCAGTTCCTGATTTTCGATGGTGAGGCTTCCTTCCAGAAGGAATGCATAGACTCCATTCCCTTCTTTTTTTAGAGGGTAGTCAAGCTGAATTCCTGATGCTAACTCGCCAAGGTGAAACCAGGCGTCCTGATTGATGTGGACGCCTTCGTCGTCAGGGTTGGGGGAAACAATCTGGAAGAGCTGATTCTGCAGAGAAGCATCTTGCAGTGTAATTTGACTATAGTTGGGAGCAATGTTCTTTGTTTTTGGGAAAACCCAAATCTGGAGAAAACTGACCGACTCTTCGCCGCTGGCGTTCATCTCGCTGTGCGTGATGCCGGTTCCGGCACTCATCGCCTGGATGTCACCCTCACGGATTATTGCCACGTTGCCCATCGAGTCCTCATGTTGCAAGTCACCGGATAGCGGGATCGAGATGATCTCCATATTATCGTGTGGATGTCGTCCAAATCCTCGTCCGGCCGCTACATGGTCATCGTTCAATACCCGCAGGGTGCCAAAGTGCATGCGCTCAGGGTTGTAATAATTGGCGAAACTAAAGGAGTGATGGGACTTCAACCAACCATGGTCCGCAAGCCCTCGACTATCTGCTTTATGAAAGACTGTTTTCATCAGTAAGCTTATTTGATGTACATACATTAAATGCGTAGAAGAAGACAAAGTTCTAAGCATTTGAGGTACTACGTGACGATTAGAATATAAGTTCTCCTTATTCTTGGCTTTACGACTTGTTTTTCTGGGCTTCAAGCCTAGTTTATGGCCTCATTTTGGGCTCCTCGAAACTATTTTCTCCCGGAAGCTTGTTCAAAAGTATACCACGCGTTACTTTTGCGCTCGCTCCGGAAGAATGGTGGCCCTCAAAAGCCATATTCTTTCATCCACTGCCCAGATGGTGGAATTGGTAGACACGCCAGCTTGAGGGGCTGGTGTCCATTACGGACGTGCAGGTTCGACTCCTGTTCTGGGCACTTCTTCGAAGACTTCGTACTTACTAAGTACGGAGTCTTTGTTGTTTTGGCGGGTTGCATCGGGTTCTAAGCCGATTTTGTCCGTACCTTGCAGCTCCTACTTTCTGCCACCCACCACGACCTATGGTTTATCCCATTCTCAAACAAGCCTGCGCCTCCGGCAAAAAGCTACTGGCTGTCCTGATTGATCCGGACAAGGCCAGACGGGACAACCTACAGCAGTTAGCGGATTATGCTAACGATGGCCTGGTCGATGTGTTCCTCTGGGGAGGTAGCTTAGTTAACGCTCCGCAGTCAGAATATTATTTGAAGCTTTTACGGGCGAGTGCTACTACGACTCCCGTTGTTCTTTTTCCTGGTTCGGTGTACCAATTGGATGAGCAGGCCGATGCTCTTCTATTGTTATCCCTTATCTCTGGTCGTAATCCTGATCTTTTGATTGGCCGTCACGTTCTCGTCGCCGGTCGCATCAAAAGGATGAACCTTGAGGCTATTGCTACTGGTTACATGCTCATTGATGGTGGCCGTTCGACTTCTGTTTCCTACATGAGTGGAACGACGCCGATTCCGGCTGACAAGCCCTCCATTGCAGCGGCTACTGCCCTAGCTGGTGAACAGCTAGGTATGAAGCTCATCTACATGGATGCAGGCAGTGGGGCGCAACAGCCCGTTTCGGATGCTATCATTCATTGTGTCCGTAAGGAGGTCGACTTACCCATCATTGTTGGCGGCGGTATCCGTACGCCCGAGCGCGCTGCGCTGGCGCTGGACGCTGGCGCTGATATGATCGTCGTCGGTAATGCACTGGAAAAAGATAGTGGCTGGCTCCCAGAGCTCGCTGCTGCCGTCCGTGCCGCTTCTCGGGAGGACTCCGACGAAGCGGATGAAGGACAGGGCCACGCCAGTTTTGCTCCCGATACTTCTCGGACGAGCACGCATTAAAACACACTTACATACCCCAGGTGCACCTTCGGCGCACCGAGGTCGAGCGGAATTCCGTTGCTTTTACCCAGGGCAAGGCTGAGCCCGAATACGCCTGCGCGGGTTTCAAAATTGACCCCGGTCCCAAAACCAAGTGGGTAATCAATTTTGAGGTCAGGTCGAGCTTTGTCTCTTGAGTTTACTCGGCCTGCATCCACAAAGGCGTAGAGAAAAGCATTTCCCCCCAGCAGTAAACGAAACTCGGCTGTGGCGACAAGGTAATCACGAGCAAAAACCGATTGTTCGTCAAAACCACGCAGCAGCCGTGCGCCACCAATCCGGAACTGTTCATTGGGTAATACGTCTTCAGCGGTAAGTAGGCCTGCTCCCCTAAGGCCCAGGTAAATGACTGTCCCGGCCAGCGGGTCAAAATAAGCTTCCAGGCTACCCTCTATTTTGAGTTGGGTACTGCGGATGCGGAGGCTATCCGATTCCACCACGTCCAGTAGGCGGCGGAAGCCCGCCGCCACGCTAACATCTGCTGCGTAGCCGGATCGCGGACTGAAGCGTCGGTCCGTCCGATTACGCCGGGCCTGCAGCCCGAAGAAGGAGCGACTTACGCCCAGCGTGTCGGGGAGGGCTCCGGCCAGAGGAACTCCTTCGCCCGTAGCACCCGGAACGATCGTTCGTCGGTTCTCCCAGAAGGCGGAGAGTTTGTCATTGCCCTCCCGCAAATAATTGGCGGCCAGGCGCCAGTTGAGGTTTAGGAAGGAAGAGTCTCGGCGGTA
>CALIGP010000052.1 GCA_938021455.1 uncultured Lewinella sp.
GGGGCGATGTTCCCCTGCACCTGCGGCCGCGCCTCCTTATCTGCGAAAATAAATTTTGGAGATATGATCTTATCCAGAAGAATTTTACCTTAATGGGTAGTAGCTTTGAATGCATTAAAGAGACACCCAATTATGACTTTCCTCTGCATCTCCTGTTATTTCAAGGGTGCGCCCTTCCTGCGTGCCAGTAAGGAAGCCGGTAACACCGTTTACCTACTCACCATGAAAAAGCTGATGAACGAGCCCTGGCCACGGGAATCGATCGATGAGTTTTTCTTTATGGAGAAAGACAATAACAGCCCGGAGAACATCGGTCATATCGCCGAAGGCCTCGCCTGGTTGATGCGAGAGCGAAAGATTGACAGAATCGTCGCGCTCGATGATTTTGACGTGGAAAAGGCCGCTTACCTCCGCGAAGAATTCCGGATACCCGGAATGGGCCAGACGACCGCTCGCTTCTTCCGCGACAAGCTGGCAATGCGCACCCGTGCCCTGGAGCATGGGGTACCCGTGCCGGCTTTTTCCCCACTGTTTAACAACCAGGACCTGGGCAAATGGGCTTCGGAGATTGAGTACCCCTGCTTGATAAAACCCCGCGGGGAGGCCAGTGCGACCGGCATCCAAAAAGTCCACTCGGCGGATGAGCTCTGGGCGGCAGTCCATGCCTTAGGCGAAAAACGACACCAGTACCTGGTGGAGCAGTTTCGCCCAGGGGATGTTTTCCACGCAGACGCAATCAGCGTTGACGGAAAGGTCGTCTTCTGTCAGGTCTCCCGTTACCTTAGCACCCCCTTTGAGGTAGCCCATGGCGGTGGAATCTTCCGCTCCGTTAGTGTCCCTTACGATGCGCCGGATGCCGTCACTCTCCGCCAGATGACTTCCGACGTCATGCAAGCCTTCGGCATGCGGTTCAGCGCCAGTCACACCGAATTCATCAAAATGCCTGACGGAAGCTTCGTCTTCCTCGAAACCGCCAGCCGGGTGGGCGGGGCCCACCTTGCCGAAATGGTCGAAGCCGCTACCGGCGTCAGCCTCTGGGCCGAATGGGCCCGCCTGGAAACCGCGATGGCTCACGGCGTAGAATATCACCCGCCGGGCCGCCGCTACCTTCAGTCTGGGATCGTCGTGAGTCTCTCTCGTTTCGAGCAGCCCGATATGAGCCCGTTTCAGGACGAGGAAATCGTCTGGAAAATGGACAAGAAGCAGCACGTTGGTGTCATCGTCTCCAGCGACCACGAAGGCCGTATTCTCGAATTACTCGATAAATACGCGGACATCATCGGCCGGGATTACCATATGGCCATTGCGGCTCCGGAGAAGAGTACGCATTGATTGGTTTGTTAGTCTGTTGGTATTTTAGGGCTACCGCTCGTTGGAGGGGAAAATCTTCAGCGTATCATTACTGCCTCCGACGTGCGGTAGCCCTAAAATACCAAAATACCAACGAACCAATCTACCGCTCCGCCACCTGAATCTGATCCTCTTCCAGCAACGGCTTCAGCTGGTAGCGGAAGAATAGCTGGGCGGTAGCCAGTACGTCCTTTTCGCAGTATACAGCAATACGTTCCAAGTCATCTTCTTCCCAGAAAACACGCCCTACCTGACTACCATCAATGTCATCTTTCGGGGTGGGGAAGCCCAGAGCTCCGGCGAGTAGCTTGAGCGAAGTGTAAGACTTATAGTCGCCGAACTTCCAGAGGGACATCGTGTCTAGCAAATGATTGGTTTCCCACGGTTTCTTACCGGTGATCTGTAGCATTTTGGGTAGGGAAAGCTGGTTGATGATCATGCGCCGGCACATGTAGGGGACGTCAAATTCCTTGATGTTATGGCCGCAGATGAACTGCCGGTTGGTATCGCCGTAGTACTGGTCAAGCATGGCATTGAAGCCTTCGAGAAGCTTTTTCTCGTCGCGGTCCGCAAATGATTTTAGGCGAATCTTCAGCCGTTTGTCTTTATCCCGGTATACTGCCCCAACGCTGATGCAAACGATCTTACCGAATTCGGCGTAAATCGCCGCGCGGTCAACGTAGCTATCTGCTTTTTCTTCTTCGGTCAGTTCCTCGCCGTAGCGCTTCAGGACGCTGGGGGCTTTGTATCCCCAGAGCGCTTTAAAGTCATCGCTTAAATCGCTATAGGTGGCCTTCCCGCTGACGGTTTCGATGTCCAGAAAAAGGACCTTGGTGGCGTCGATGTGTTCAATCATGCTGTTTTGAGCTTTGTACCTAAAGATACGCTTTAATACGCAATTAGTTGAATGATTGTTATTTTATTCACTAAATGCGAATTATTTGTCACTCCTTCCCAGTTTATTCAATTCTCTCACCAGATTGCCTACGTTGTTTCTCAGCACAAAGTCTAGCCGGCGGTTGGCGCGCTGCCCTTCAGGGCTCGCGTTCGACTGCACGGGGCGAAACTCTCCGTGGCTGGCGGCTATCACCCGGTTGGGGCTTAAGTAATAAGTTTCGGCGAGCTCTTCGGCGATGGCCGTAGCCCTGCGGGCGGCGTATTGCCAGTTGTTGAAATTCCGTCGGGGGTTGGGTTGGTTGTCCGTATGGCCAACGACGGATAGCTTGAGCAAGGGGTCAGCCTGCAGGGCGTCCATGACCGCTCTCAGGATTATGGCCGCTCCGTCGTTGATCTGATCGGAGGTTCTGTTTTTAAAGAGCAGGTCTTCTTGAATACTCAAGGTAACTTCTCCGGCACCGGTAGAGAGCGTGTAACTGTCATCAGGCACCATTCCTTCTACAGAGGACCGGACGACCCTCGCAGCATTGTCTACTCCCTGCTGGAAACGGTCGACGATATCGTCCTGACTCATCCGCAAGCTATCGTAGGTCAGCTCGACCTCCCTCTTTTTTTGCCGTAATTCGGCGAGCTGGTTGCTCATCTGAAAATTGGTGGAGGTAAGGTTGCCGCGAAGTTGATCCAGCTCATCTTCCTGGACCATGAGACGGTCTTGTAGCCGGTTTTGGGTGACGAGCAGCATATCGTTGCCGCCGCGGCTTCGCTCCAGGGCGAGGCGGGTGGTCAGCAGGCTGTCTTGCTGACGCTCCAGAGCGCGGTCGCGGGCGGAAAGTTCTGCCTGGAATTCCTGGACGATGCCTTCATGAATTTTATTGGAGATGCAGCTGCTAAAAGCCAGGGCAAGAAGAAAAAGTAAGGGGATGCGCATAGGTAGAAACGTAGGGATTGATATTCTCCGCAAAATTACACAACGAAAAGCATCAGACGGCCACCGGCTCAAAGAGTAATGTCTTGCCGTGCAGGCGCAGCCATTCATCATACTCCTTATAGTTGGGTAAGGCGCGTTCAACTTGCGCCCAGAAGCGGGAAGAATGATTCTGTTCTACCAGGTGGGCGAGCTCATGGATGATGACGGCGTCCAGTATTTCTGTGGGGGCGAGCAAGAGCCGGGTGGCCAGATTGATGTTGCCAACGTGAGAGCAACTACCCCAACGGGAATACGTGTCGCTCATCTTGACCGCCTTGATGGGGCGGCGGAAGTGCAGGCCATTCAACTCATGAACCCGCTCGCTGACTTCATTGAGGTATAAACCTCCGAAGTGCTTAGCCAAAAGCTTGGGGATGATCTTGCCGCCATTCACCCTGGGGTCCTCGATGTTGAGGAGTATTTTCAAATCTCGCGGTGCCGTCTGGATGATCTTATGGTCACGTAGATCATGACTGTCGACCTCAATTTGGTAAGTTGCTTCCCGGATGGCAAACTCGTAGCGGCTGGCTTGCTCTACCCGGCGAAAATGCGCAAAAGCCTCCGGCTTTTTTTCCAAGGTCTCCTGAGCCCAGGTCAGCATGTCGCCCAATTGTTTTTCCCGCTGGCCCGGCGTTAGCCCTGCCGGTAGCCGGATGATCAGCGCCCGGGAAGTGACGGATGCCCGGGTATTATAACGCCTGGCTTCCGTGATGATCTTTACCGGAATCCTTAGATCGCCGATCTCAATCAAGTCTCGTTTTTCGTGGATTTTTGTTGGACGCCTCGCCATATCCGCAAGAAACGAAAAGATTGAACGGAGGCTGGCCTTTGGGCAAAGAAAAAGCGCCCAACGCTCAGTTCCCCGACTACTAAAAGCCGGGGACTGAGCGCTGTGCGCTTGCGGTCAGAAATTAATCTTTTGAGAATTAAGCCAATGCAGACTCCAGCTCCGCTGCTGCGGGGAAATCAACGGCTATTTGCGTAACACCGTGTAGGTAGTTAGAGATCGTCTTATCGCCGATCAAAACAATGGTGTCTACCAGGTTTTCCCGGGTGTAACCAGCTGCCAGAAAAGAATCAACGGCTTCAGTCGTTGGCTTACCCCGGTTTTCCGTTACGGTACGAGAGAAAGCGGCCAAAGCTCCGAGCTTATCATCAGACGTGGAACGTCCTTCCCGGAATTCAATAATTTGCTCTTCCGTAAAGCCATTCATTTTGCCTAGTGCCGTGTGGGCAGCCAGACAGTAAGAACATTCATTAACCTGACTTACCGCCAGATTGACGACTTCTTTCTCTTTATTATTCAGACTGGTTTTTGCACCAGACAGAGCGAGGTAGTTGCCCAATGCATTCTTGGAGTGTGCATAGGTAGCGTAAAGGTTAGGTACAAAGCCAAGACCTTTTTCCAGCTTGTCAAAAATTTGCTGGTTCGCTTCGGTTACGGTTTCGCGGGTGGGGATTTGAAAAGTTGCCATAATAAAATTGATTTTGATAATTGATTGCCATTGCTTCATTGCCTTGACGATGCAAAGATGGAGCGGCCTGGACTCTTTCCAATTATCAATTTTACCTGATGGCTTACCTATATTTCCCGCCCTATTATTTCCCCGTTGGAGGTAGGGTAACGTTTCTGCGAAACCACTCCTGGCAGGCGGGGAGGGAAATTTCTTTAGACTTGGCTTCCAAGACTAATTGGATCCAAATATCTACCGTACTACTGCCCGAGGCAGGAACCCTTTGTCCTTGAAACTCTATGGCTTTTAGCTTACGATGAAATTTTCCACCATTTAGGAATAGGAACAAACGCGCTGCCAGAAGAGCTGTTCGCTCATTGGCATTCATAAAGAAGTCCTGTTCGAGCATTTCATAAAAATAGCGGGCTGCGATGTTGGCCAGATTTTTATCAAGTCCGCTATTGATGGCTTCTATGGTCCCCGCTACTTTCTCTTCTGTCCCTTCCCGAATATTATGGGGAGGATTAAATACACCGCCGTGTGCCTTGAGTGTCCGTTCATTAATATGGACGAGATCGTTTTGGGTCAGGTAGTCGATCATTCTATCCCCTTTTTTAAGACGTCAGAAAGCGCATCGAAGTCTTCGTCTAAAAGGGCATCAATTTTAGCACGTCGCCGTTTGATGTCGTTCTGCCGGCCGTTCTGGTTGAGGGCCTTTACCAGGTTTTTGAGGTCGTTTAGGCCTGGCTGTTGATCGTTGGGTTGTTCGGTCATAGGTCAGATAACCATCAGAAAAGCAAGAAGGTTTTGGGCGCACACGCAGGTGCAAAGGAATGTTTTTGGAGCAAAGTTTATAGAATGCAATAAATTTAATAGTACTTTGTTATTCAAAGTAAAAACAAACATGATTTCCCGAAGAACTTTTCTCCGCGTTACCGGCCTGCTCTCCGCCGGTGGCTTACTCGCTGGCCTCTACACCTGGCAGGTAGAACCCTTTTGGCTGGAGTTCGTCCGGCGTGACCTTCCCATTGCGGGCCTCCCGCCCGCCCTGTCGGGCAAAACCCTGATGCAGATCAGCGACATTCACGTGGGCAACCGCTTCGACTACCAGTTCATCATTGATTCTTTCGAGCGGGCTACCGCGCTGAAGCCGGATATTGTGGTGTACACTGGCGACTTCGTCAGCTGGGAAGACAAGCAGCAGCTCACGCAGCTGCGCGACGTGATGGCCCACGCCGTGCGGGGCAAGCTCGGGAGTTTCGCTATTCTTGGCAACCATGACTATGGCGATAATTGGCAAGAGGAGACCGTTGCGGACGATATCGTCGGCGTTCTCCACGAGGCTGGTGTCCGTACACTTCGCAACGAGACGGCCATCGTAGAAGGGCTGCACCTTACGGGTATTGATGACCTGTGGGGCACCAACTTTAACCCCCGTTCCGCTACAATTGGGATCAACTCCGACGCCGCCAACCTCGTCCTCTGCCACAACCCCGATGTCTGTGACATGGACGTCTGGAACGGCTATCGGGGTTGGATCC
Organism: uncultured Lewinella sp.; assembly: GCA_938021455.1. GTDB lineage: Bacteria > Bacteroidota > Bacteroidia > Chitinophagales > Saprospiraceae > Neolewinella. Next base: position 6,210 of record CALIGP010000052.1, read on the forward strand.
TCTCCGGGCATACCCACGGCGGACAGTGCAAGCCGCCCTTCTTACCGCCCCCCCTGCTGCCGGTGAAAAACCGGCGTTATACCGCCGGTGCCTTTGACCTGGAAGATGGCCGTAAGCTGTACATCAATCGTGCGCTAGGGCATAGCCATCAGGTACGCTTTAATGTGCGGCCGGAGATTACGGTGTTTACCCTGGCGTAAGCTGCTTCCAGCAGCGACCGGCCAAAGCGCCTTCCAGGCGCGCTAAAACAAAGGTTTTAATAGAGTAAGCTGATTGTCTTACAAAAGAGTAGTCCTTTTTAAAGCTTAAGAAGCATCTAACTCCCTGAAGGTAGAAAACGGATAATCTCCCCGGTGCCTACATTCGTAGAGCCTTCATTGATCAACCATTTCTTGCCAATTTCGAGGTAAGGCTCTATCCTCTGCGAGAGAATAAACCTAACGTTGACTTCGTAAGCTTTTCCCAATTCAAGTATATCGGGTTCTTCGAATGAAACCTCTCCCATAAAGCACTCTTCCCGATCATCCTCTTCATCAAGGCGGAAAAAATGATTAGGCCGGTACCCACTATAGATACCTATACTTCGCCCACCTTCTGTAGGAAGCTTGAATCGAATTTTTGCTTTTACGGTAATAACGTAAGGAGAGTTTTCTACGTCTAAGTCCGTATAACTTGCGTAAGTGTATTTGCTATAAGCCATCAAATCAAAAACCTTGGAATTACCGGTGTTCAACCATCTTTTGTAGATGAGCTTATCGTTCATGTATAGGTAGAGCTCATTATGTTCTGAAATTTCTTTTCTAACAACCATTACGAACAGAAATTAGTGATGACTTACTTTAAAAAATCTAACGACTACTCAATAATGGAAGTTGCAAGCTTACAACTTACCTTAGATTCATGACTAAGCTCCCTCTCCTCCTCTGCTCCCTTATCCTCCTCCTTGCATCCTGCGGCCGCGCCCCCGAAAATAAAGGGGGAAAGGAAGAAAGGGAGAAAGGAAATCTCCGCATGGAGGAGTTGGATAGCGATCTCCGTATTCTTTACGATGACCAACCTGTGTTGGAATACCGGATTCAATCAGAAATACCCACGGACCTGCCCGAATATTACGAGCGTACCGGCTTCCTCCACCCGATTTATAGCCCCTCCGGCCAAATCGTTTCCGACGGATTCCCCGTTGGCTACGCCCACCAAAATGGCTTCTTCAGCGCCTGGACGAACACCACTTTCCGGGACAGCTTCGTTGACTTCTGGAATACGCATAAGGAACTGGCGACGATAATGGACGATGAGGTGGAAGAAACCACTGACACTGATGGTTACCTCGGCTTTACATCTCACATTATCCATCTGGTGAATGCTTACGGTTGGAAGGAACCGGTGCTGGAGGAAAATCTCACCGTCCGCGTACACGACCGCAACGACGTCTTCGTCTGGGACGTCCGCAGCGAGCAAACCAACGTCACCGAAGACACCCTCTTCCTCAATAAACACCTCTACGGCGGCCTCGGTATCCGAGGCAGCAAACACTGGAACCCGAAGGATACGACTAACTTCCTAGGCCCCGCCGAATTCCTGACCAGCGACGGCCTCACCGGGGATTCAGCCAACCACACTCATCCCGAATGGACGGCCATCTCCGGCGACCTGCCCGCCGGCAAAGCTGGCATGGTCGTCATTCCTCATCCGGAAAACTTCCGTTGGCCAGTTGGCGTACGCGTGCACCCCGAGCTACCCTATTTTTCTGTTTCACCGGTTATCAAGGAAGGCTTTTTCATCGCACCGGGAGATACCTATTTGGCGCGGTATCGGGTGGTGGTTTTTGATGGGGAGGTGCCGGAAAGGGTATTGGTTGAAAATGATTGGGGTCAATAGGCACTGACTGGATACCACAAATTGGGATAGCCATCATCATCGATGATTTTCATCCATCCGCTGACCGAGCGGGAGGCAGGCCAGCAGCCATCTTCTCCTTCATAGCCTCTGTCTTCTTCCTGCCCTGTGGGTTTATCGTGAATGATTACATCCATATAAGCCCAGTCACCCTCCATCCGTTTCAACTGAATGTAGTTGAAACTCGCGGGGTCGGGATAATCATTAGAAGAAATGCACTCAATTACCTCTGCGGTAAGCTTAGGTGATGTACGCAATCGCATACAGCTCTGTTGTAGGTTAGCGCCCATATAATCGAGCCAGGGATTAGGTTCAATGCCGGGCAGAGATGTGGAAAACATCTCGCTATACGGCCGGTAATTTTCCATCAGTTGTTGCCCGGACAGAATAACGTAATAAGTGTCTTGCGGGGCGGATGCCATCATCACCAGCAAAGCGTTTCCTCGCTGCTCAAAAATTTTCAA
>CALIGP010000053.1 GCA_938021455.1 uncultured Lewinella sp.
TTCCTGAAATTATTCCGCTGGTTAATCAACAACTCAAGCCGTACGAATATGCTTGCTGGGTCGCTGGAGCTTTGGCAGACTTTCAGGGTTTTGAACTGATTGGTACTACTGGCTTATCAACCGTTGCTCCGTTAGATATGGATATTCTCATCCGGAATAAAGGCTTGAGTCGTTCTGCACAGAATGTAAGTGTTTCTGTTTCCACTGATGTGGCGGGGGTTACGGCCGTTAACGGAACCCGTAGTTACGGTACGGTAGCTTCTCGTACTTCAGCTTCTAATACTCTTCCTTTTACATTTACCGTTGATGGTAGTGTGGCAGAAGGGACGGTAGTTAAATTCTATGTCGACGTTAGCCAGGAAGGTGTAGTTTCCGACCGTGATTCTTTCTCAATTACGGTTGGTACGCCTGACGTACTGTTTACGGATGATGCTGAAGGAGGATCTGGTGCCTGGAGTAATGGAGGTGGCGGAAATAATTGGGAAACCTCCACGGCTGATGCCTACACGGGGAGTAGTTGTTTTGTTGATTCCCGACTGAGTCATACCGCAGGAAATAGTAGCCGTTCTTTCACGACTAATACCCCAATCTCACTAGCAGGAACCAGTAACCCACGGTTGGAATTTGCCGCTAAATGGGGCCTTCATACTAATACAGACTATGTACGACTTCAGATATCCGTAAATGGGGGGAGTTGGACGAATATTGCGACACCAGCGATGGAAACGATTAGCGGGGAGCCTGCTTTTGTTAGAAATGAACGCTGGACTAATCAAGTAGTAGATTTGAGCGTATACGCCGGCCAATCTGTTCAATTCCGATTCGTATCCTTTAGTAATAGTAGTCTGCGTTCAGACGGGTTTTACTTTGATGATTTCCGTGTCGTAGACTATACCTCACCGCTTACCAGCAGCTGTTCTGACGGTGTTCAAAACGGTAATGAAACGGGCGTCGATTGTGGTGGCCCTGATTGTACTCCTTGTTCAACCTGTTCTGACGGTGTTCAAAACGGTAATGAAACGGGTATCGATTGTGGTGGCCCTGATTGTACTCCTTGTTCAACCTGTTCTGACGGTGTTCAAAACGGTAATGAAACGGATATCGATTGTGGTGGCCCTGACTGTACTCCTTGTTCAACCTGTTCCGACGGTGTTCAAAACGGTAATGAAACGGGTATCGATTGTGGTGGCCCTGATTGCCAACCTTGTAGTGGAGGTTGTACACCGGTTACCTTAAGTTCAGATGACTTTGAGGGGGGCTACGGAAGTTGGAACGATGGCGGCTCAGACTGTACTCGGATAAGTAATGCAACTTATGCGAATAGCGGAACCATTTCCGCAAGAATAAGAGATAATTCGTCTTCGTCTGTTCTTACGTCAGATGTTTTAGATCTCTCTGCCTATGCTGAAATCAGCGTTGCCTTTACTTACGTACCTGTTAGTATGGACAATGCGAACGAAGATTTCTGGCTGCAGGTTTCTACGAATGGAGGCAGTACTTATACAATCGTAGAAGAATGGAATAGGGGGGATGAGTTTGAGAATAACCTCCGTTACTTCGAAGACGTAACCATACCTGGTCCATTTACTTCTAATACCCGCCTTCGTTTTCGTTGTGATGCTTCCGGAAATTCTGACTGGATATACCTTGACGATATTGTTGTTACTTCTTGCCCTGGAGGCTCCGGTGGGTCTAGCTGTATGGACGGTGTTCAAAATGGCGAAGAGACGGGTGTTGATTGTGGTGGTCCAAACTGTGCGCCTTGTCCGACCTGCTCAGACGGTGTCCAGAATGGAGGAGAAACCGGTGTTGATTGTGGTGGCCCAGACTGCGGTGATTGCGATACTTGTTCCGATGGGATCCAAAATGGTGATGAAACCGGCGTTGATTGTGGAGGAATTGCCTGCCTGGACTGCCCAACATGTTTCGATGGAGAACAAAACGGTAATGAAACAGGCGTCGATTGTGGCGGCCCCGACTGTGCTGCTTGCCCGACCTGTACGGATGGAATCCAGAATGGTAATGAGACCGGTATTGACTGCGGTGGACCAGATTGTGCCGCATGTACAAACTGTGGAGATGGAATCCAAAACGACGGAGAAACCGGCGTTGATTGTGGAGGACCAGATTGTGCCGCTTGCCCTACGTGTACGGATGGTATTCAAAATGGTAACGAGACGGGTGTCGATTGTGGAGGACCGGATTGTATCGCCTGTACTGTATCCTACTGTTCTTCAAGTGCCAATACCCAATACGAATTCATTCAGTCTGTAACCGTTGCTGGAAGCACCAACTCTTCTGGGAATAACGGTGGTTATGCAGACTTCACCGGAAGCACCACCTTTAACCTGAGTGGAACTGCTTCCCTGTCGTTGGCGCCAGGGTTCCCTGGTGGAGCCTACAACGAATACTGGACTGTATACGTCGACTATAATGCCGACGGAGACTTTACCGACGGCGGAGAACAGGTGTTCCAGGGCACTAGCTCCGGAGTCGTAAATGGCTCTTTCACCGTTCCCGGCGGATTGACGGGGACCAGCCGAATGCGCGTCCAAATGCAGTATAATTCCTATAATAATAACAGCTGTGGAAGCTTCTCTTGGGGTGAGGTGGAGGACTATACCGTTGACTTTGGCAGCGGAGGTGCACGAAGAGGAGTCTCCTCTAATTCAGCGTTTAGTCCTATTTCAGATTATCCGGTTATGGAGCTTTATCCAAATCCTGTTCGTACAGACTTGACGGTCCGCCTGACGGCTGGAGAACTGAAGGAAACCACGTCCTGGCTAATTGTGGATGCAACGGGCAAAGTGGTGCTGGAAGGCCAAACGTCTTCTGACGCACTTCGCTCAGGCCTTAATATTTATCTGAAGGAACTATCTGCAGGTATGTATTACTTCTCTCTCCGTTCTTCTGAAGGGCGAATGACTAGACGATTTATCGTCCAACCTTAGCGTTTTATTATTCAATAGTGGACCCGAAAAGATGCTGGCTTGCCTCTAAATGGCAGGTCAGTATCTGGGGCCATAATCTATTGTTTTTCTGGTAGGAAGGAAGAATGGTTCTTCTATCGTGCCAATGCATATGTGTGACTTTACGATTTATAGCTTTTATATCATGAAAAATAAAAACCTTGTTTTAGGAATGGCGCTGGCGCTATTCCCTGTCCTACCTTTGTCTATGTACTGGTCCAGTACTGACGATTTGATGAAGGAACAATCCGGACCTAATGATATTATGGTCTCTGTATTCCAAGACTTTAATGGGGATGGTGTACGTCAATCTACGGAACCACCTGTTGAAGGAGTAACGATCACGGCTTATGATGACCTGAATGCATTGGCTGCACAAGACAATGTTGGAAATAGTGGGAACTATTTGCTGAACGTAGGAGCAGGAACGGGGACTTACCGAGTAGAGGTCACCGGCCTTCCAGCGGATCTTCAACCTGGCGCAATTGGTTCTTCGACCGTTTTTTTTGCTGCTGCCAACCAAACAGTCTCGGTTGCGCTGGCGAACCCGGACCAATACAGTCAGCCTAATCCCCCTTTAATCACGACTTGTTTTATCGAAGGCCCTCAGCCTACAGGTATGGGAGAAACGCTAATCCGTTTCGACTATGACTCTGGTTGTTTTGATGCAGGTATCGATGCTACTTGCGACGATGGCGGCACCTTCGACGGCCCCAAGGCCGCCCTGGCCGATGCACCCGACATTGGGTCCACCTTCGGCGTGGCTTACCAGCGGAATACCCGTTCCGCTTTTGTCGCTTCTTTCATGAAGCGGCATGCTGGCTTTAAGGAGAATGGTAAGTCTGGTGTTATTTACCGGATTCAAAACCCCAATACGGCAACTCCTACCATCACCGAGTACATTGACTTTGATGCCCTTGGCATACCCACCCAACCGCTCACGGGTGATCCACATCCTGCAGATAATGCATCGGTTACTGACTGGGAACTTGATAATAATTCTTGGGACTGGGTCGGAAAAATGAGCTTTGGAGACCTTGATATCTCCGAAGACGGAGAGACCCTCTATGTCATTAACCTCTTCGACCGTCAACTTTACAGCTTTCCCGCCAAGGCCACTCCTTACACGGTAGCTGACGCAGCAATGGTGACGGCCATTCCATTGCCACAGCCATGTGGTAACGCCATTGATGCCCGTCCCTTCGGCCTGGGGGTGTACAACGGTAAGGTATACTTCAGTATGATCTGTTCCGGAGAATCCAGCACGGGAGCCTGGCCGGGAGGAAAAATCCCCGCCAACACCGTATGTAACGCGAATACCCCTCCGGCTGGTGATCGAACAACACTGGACGCCAATATCTACGAATACGATCCCACTACTGGCATGGTAAACGCCACACCGGTCCTGAATTTCCCCCTGAACTACGGGAGGGGTTTGGCCATCAACTCTGGCTACGGTCCTACCTCCGCCACCTGGAACCCCTGGGTGAGTGAATGGACCGTTTTCAATCGCCCTCCGAGAATCATTGGAAATACGGAACAGCTTTCTCAGGATCGCTCTTACCCGCAGCCCATGATCTCTGATATTGAATTCGACAACGGTGGTAACATGGTGCTGGGTTTCCGCGATCGCTTTGGCGACCAGACTGGACACCTGCAATCCGCGCCGGCAGGCTTTACAATTAACCAAGACCCGGACCCAGGAAACTTGACTACTCCGGCCTTCGAAAATTTGTATGACGGGGTAGCAGAGGGGGATATTCTCCGTGCCTGTGGAAATCCTACTAATGGCTGGACGCTGGAGTCTGGAGGAGCCTGTGGAGGTGTATCTGGTCCAATGGCACCCAACGCTAATTCCAACGGCCCCGGTGGCGGTGAGTATTATTCTCAGGATGATTACGATAACTTCCATAATGAAATTGCACAGGGAGGTATGGTCATCGTTCCTGGTCAGGAAGAAGTAGTCACTATCGTAACGGACCCCATAAACAGTTCAGTAGAATTCTATGACGCGGGTATTGTCTGGTATCGCAATAGCGATGGCCAACGAGTACAAAACTTCCTCGTCTTTAGCACCGCCGTTGGCGTTGGCGACGACGACGGGCCTACCTTCGCCAAAGCCAATGGCCTGGGTGATATGATCGCGCTCTCCGATCCCACACCGATTCAAATTGGTAACCGGGTATGGTTCGATACCAACAGAGACGGTATCCAGACCCCTAATGAACCCGGTATTAACGGTGTGCTGGTGGAATTATTTAAAGATATCGGCGGCACATTTACCAAAGTTGCTGAAACGACCACTGCCACAAGCGCTTTGCAAGGAGACGGAGCTTTCAAGTTTACTAACAGCACGGAGCAGACCTGGTCTAATGGACAAACGGAAGTCCTGCCTAATATGGATTATGAAATCCGGGTGAGTCTGGCAAATATCACCGCCCAACTGGCAACGGCCACTGCTTTTACAACGCAGAATAACGCCGGTGATGCTACGAACAATAATAAAACGGACCTTAGTGACTCAGACGTAAATGCCAGTGGTGTGATTGCTTTCACCACCGGAAACGAAGGAGAAAATAACCATACCCTTGATATCGGAGCAAGAGAAGGCTGTTCCGTTACGGGCATCATCGTATCGGAAACTTGCGACGGCATGGGCACACCCGTTACCACGGATGATACCTACGACATCGTCGTAACGGCAACGGTCACCAATGGTAGCGGAGCCTACGATGTGTTGGTCGATGGCCTGGAAGTTGCTGCTGCAATAAGTTCCGGAACCCCGACAACCATCACCTTACCGGCTTCTGGTACTACCGTTGACATCACTTTCCGGGATGCGACAGATGACGCTTGTGCGTCGGCAGCTACTACTTCCTCTACGCTCGAAAGCTGTAGCCCTGCCATCCCTTGCGATGTCTCCATCACCAACGTTAGGGTGGTCTGCGCGAATGAAACGGACTTCATGCTGACGTTTGACGTCAACTGGGATTACATTACCGCAACTACGGACATGATTCAGGTTGCCGTCAATGGTGTCGCTCAGGCTCCTTTCACACCGCTTACGCCTGCGGGTACCCAAGCCTTCGGACCATTTTCGTTTAGCGATCCGGCCTACGGTCTTATCGTAGAGGCTACCTTCATTGGTCTCTCAACTTGCTCAGCGACCGCATCTACTGACCTTATTGCCTGTACCGATCCTTGCACAGACGCCCTCGGCGGCAACGTCTTCAATGATTTTAATAATGATGGCGCGGACGCAGGTGCAAACGAAGTTGGACAAGCAAACGTGCTCGTCGAAATCTATGAATGCGACGAGGAAATCCCCGTCGCTACCACCTGGACCAACGCTGACGGTAGCTGGAGTGTGGATGATACGGACATTACTTATCCGGTTCGAGTAGAGTTTTCTACGCCGTTGCAGGATTATCTCCAATCAAGCTTTGCTGGTACAAACAATGGGACCAATACCCAGTTTGTGGAAGAGGCCAGCTGTGAGGTGGATTATGGGGTATTGAATTCTACTGACTATTGTGACGCTACGGTAATGACAAGGTTGGCAATACCTTGCTATAGTTCTGGTACGGGTGATGGCAGTAATTCAGGAGACGTTGGCTTAGCCTCCTTTCCCGTAACCTCTAATGGCATACGGATGGACAACGTATTGTCCGATCCGAACAATAGTGGAATTACGCCAAATGCACCAGTTCCAAGCCTGGATGCAACTATAGGCCAGATTGGAACCGTTTGGGGAACTGCTTTTCAGCGGGAAAGTGAGAACCTGTACTTATCGTCCATGTTAAAGCGCCATGCGGGCTTTGCGGAAGGACCCGGACATATCTTTTTAGTCAATTACTCCAGTGGTAATGGAAATTTCGTCGGTAGCTTCGACCTGCAAGGGGTAAATGGAATTGACGTAGGTACCGTAACGCGTATCTCCGTTCCGGGAGCCGTTAGCGGAGCCAACGACTTATCCGATGACACTAACCGGCCTTCCTATGATATCGACGCCAATAATAAAGTTGGTAAGATAAGCTTTGGCGATATGGACATAAGCGAAGACGAAAACTTCCTTTGGATAGTAAACCTTAACCAGCCAGCCAGTTTGATCCGAGTTGACGTTTCTGATCCGTCCGTATTGCCTACGGATGGTTCGCCCATTACCGGAAGTTTAGTCGTTGAATACCCGATAACCGGAGCTCCGGGCATACCCACCTGTACTGATGGCGTCTTCCGTCCTTGGGGACTCGCCTTTCGTAACGGTAAGGGTTATTTGGGAGGTGTTTGTAGTGGAGAAAACCTTGCAGACCCTACTGATGTAACTGATTTATCTGGCTACGTTATGGAGTTTAATCCTGAAAATGCTACAGCTGGATTCGCAGAAACCCTGAATGTGCCGCTGAATTATGTCAGGGAAAATGCTCAGGGAAGCGGTGTTAGCGGAGCATGGAGAAACTGGACCGATAACTGGACCACCATCCTGAATACGCCCAATTCTACTGACGGCTCTCAGGTCGCTTTTGCTCAACCAATGATCTCGGATATATCTTTTGGTGCTGATGGTAGTATGGTGCTAGGCTTATTAGATCGGTTCTCTCATATGTCTGGAACGGCCAATTATGAAGCAACAGTAGGAGAAACAGGCTTCTATGGTGCTCGTTCTTCAGGTGATATCCTAAAGGCTTGCGTTGTTAATGGTGCTTACGAAATTGAAAATTCAACGAGTTGTGTTCCAAATGATTCCGGCCCAAATAATACTCTAACCGATGACGGACCTAGTGGAAGCGGCGAGTTTTTCTATGAAGAATATTATACGGGTGTAGATGCTAATTTCTATGTACATGGCGAAAATTCTTTAGGATCTGTTCTTGCCGTCCCTGGTACTAATGAGGTAGTCAATGTTGTTTATGATCCCATCAAATATATTAGAAGTGATGGTTTTAATACAGGAGGTTTCCATAAGTACAACATTGATGATGGTAGTCAAATTCAGGCCTACATGCTCATTGGCGCCCAGGAAGGTGGTAGTGAGTTTGGGAAGGCTTCAGCTTTAGGCGACATCAATATTTTGTGTGACCCCGTACCCCTCCAAATCGGTAATCTGGCCTGGCTAGATGCCGACGAAGATGGCGTCCAGGACGCCTGCGAAGAAGCTGTCGAAAATATTCCCGTAAGCCTGTACACCAAAGATGACAACGGTGACCTGACACTTGTTGCTACCACAACGACCGACGAAGACGGTGAATATTATTTCACCGGAGACGGAACGACCGGCGAAACCTGGACAAATACAGATGATGTGATCCTGAAGGATACCACCTATCTCATCGTATTCGGTAACGCAGCAACCGCACCAACAGATACTACCATTTTAGCCGATGGTGTTGAATACACCATTACGGCTGACTCTACGGGGGAAGGAAATAGCCCCGGGCTAAACGACTCTGACGCTACATTGGTGAATGTTAATGGAACAATACTACCGGCTATTTGCTACAGTACCGCTGATACCACCGATCATACGCTCGACGTTGGCCTTAAATCCGTTGCATTGCTCAGCCTCGGCTCCACCGTCTTCGAAGACCTGGACAATAACGCCATGCAGGACGTCGACGAATCTGGTATCCAGGGGGTTGAGTTAGTCGTCTACCAAGTCGTAGGCAACAAAGACGATGCCGTCAACGGCGAAACCGATGACATTCTACTTGACGTAGGCTCCGACGGCGACCTGGCTACGACCACCGACGGTATGCCACTCGTGACCGACGGCAACGGCGACTACCTCGTCACCGGTCTTGAACCGGGCGACTACTACCTGGTCATCCCTTCCGGTAACTTCGCTACCGGCGAAGCCCTGACGGATATCTCTATTTCCTCCACGGACATCGCCACTTCGACTGGTGATAACCAACGGGACGGCGACGACAACGGCCTGCAACCCGCAGGCCCGGCCACCGAAGTCTGTAGCCCCGTGATCACCCTCTCCGCCGGCGATGAGCCGGAAGACGGCACGGACCT
>CALIGP010000054.1 GCA_938021455.1 uncultured Lewinella sp.
CACTATTCTGCAGATCACGGACGGGCTGTTTAGCGACTACCTCAACATCAAGGTGATTTGTACTTTCAATACGGATGTTTCTAAAATTGACAAGGCCTTGTTCCGGAAGGGACGGATGATTGCGTTTTATAAGTTCGAGGAACTGGTGGAAGAAAAAGCAATGGCTTTGCTCAATCTGGAGTCGGCCGAAGACCTTCCGGAAAGCAGGACGTTGGCGGAGTTGTACAATGTCAAAGAGCGATCATTTGCGGAAGAAGCAAAGACAAAAACAATTGGATTTAGCAACTAATCAAGGAGCAGGTTGAATCAGCGTCGCATTTTGGGCGAGGGGCCGCAGGTGCAAGAGCGGGGACAAAAAGCAGTGTTATGGCCGCCTCGCTCTTTTACCTTTACTTTGCACCTGCGGTCCCTCGCCCAAAGCAATACTATGAAACGCGACTTCCTCAAACTACTCAAAGCCCTCGACGAAGAGGAGCTGCGCGAAGAACTCCTCGCCCTCTACGAGCGCTTCCCTGTGCTGCGTGAGTACTACAAGCTGGAGCTGGGCACCAGCACCAAAAACATCCTCGAGAAGTATAAAAAGGACGTCCGCAAAGCCTTCTTCACTGGCCGCCGGCGCATGGGCAAACGCGGACGGAGCAACTCGGCAAAGATCATCAAGGCCTTCACCGAAGTTTCCATCCACAACAAGGATCTCGTGCTACTTCACCTCTACCGCGTAGAGGTTATGATCGAGGCCATCAATAACTACCGCGTGGATGCGGAGCAGTTTCACGACTCTACGGTAAAGAGCTTCGCCAAGGCGCTCACGCTGGCGCAAAAACATGTATTGTTGGAAGATATCCGGCCCGAAGCGGAACGTTTGATGGCCCTGTTCCATGAGTGTAAGCGTTGCGGATGGTTCACGCTTTCGGAGGTGTTTCGGGAGTTTTACGGAGAGTAAAGTTTTGTTTTACGGTTCGCATTAGCCATCCTGTTGATTTACAGCCTGGGCAATAGCTTCTGGATCGCACTCAATTTGGCAAGTACCCTAATCGCTCAGAATATGATGAGCAAACCGTAGTCTCCGATTTTCTGGAAACTAATGAGCTTACATTCTTTTAAGCGCTCGAAAATAAGTTTACGCCTTGGTCGACCGAAATTCCGTAGGCGAAAGACCGTAATTTTTCTGAAATAAGCGCGAAAAATGGGCCAAATCCTGAAAGCCACAGTCAAATGCGATCTCCGAGACCCGCTGATCGGTCCGCTTCAAGAGCTGTGCTCCGCGCTCCAGCCGTCGTGTTCGGATGTAAGTGGCCGGAGCAGTTCCAAAGGTCTTCTTGAAAGTTCGTTTGAACGTAGACAAGCTCATACCACAAAGAGCAGCCAGTTCTTCCCCACTGAGCTTCGCGTATAAATTGGCGTCAATGACCGAGCGAAAATCTATCTCTACGGCGGTGAATAAACCCGCAATAAGGCGGCGAACCATCGCTGCTTTATCCGTTCGGGCCAGCAGGAGTAATAGCTCCTTGATTTTGAGTTTCTGTAACTCATCGCTGACTAACGATGGATTGTCAAAATAAAACTCAAGGCTCTTGATATAATTAGCCATTAAATGATCCGCTACGCGATGTTCGAAATAAACAGGTTGCACCCGGTCAACTTCTTCCAGGAAACTCGGAAAATCCTGGTCGTAGATCAAGCGTAGTGTATCTACATATAAATGGATCGCGATGGCTTCGAATCGGTTGCTACCAGCGGGCAAAAACTCCGTAAAGTAATTCCCGCACCTGAGCGTAAGACCTTCATTCGCCTCCTGACGAACCGGCCCCTGGGCCGTAAAAGTATTACCTTCCCCTTCCACGATATAATAAAAACACGCCTCATTGGGCATCATGACCGGAACGCGCAGCGGAGGCTTGCCCACTACGCGTTCAAACGTTTTTCGACCTTGTAGTTCAAATGCTCGGTGGTCAGTGATCATCAGGCGGCTACTTTTTTAGAGAGGTTTTTCAACGCTTTACTCATTACACCCGGCAACATTACGTTACGGGCGATGAAGTTCATGGCGAAGTTACTATTGGGGTGGAAGTATTGCGTCCAGGTTACCTTAGTCCCTCCGGATACCGGCTGGAGCTGAATGTAACCTACGTGGTCGCGTACCAAGTGCATATCGGCGATGTTGTAAGCATAGCCATATGGTGCGTCCCAGAAAATGATTTTCTCCTTTAACAAATCCGGACCAAATTGACACTCGCGTTCACAACCTTCCGAGAACTCTCCCGCTGCGTTTGGCTTGGTCAACTCCACGTGAGAGATCATTGGCATCCATTGGGTCATGCCACCATGGTCAGCGACGATAGCCCAGACCGCTTCAATCGGTGCTGAAATAATCTGGGTTTTACGAAGCTGCTCAGGAGCGGAGGTAATGGTCTTCGGATTAAACGTTCTTTGGCTAGACATGCTAATTATTTTATGGTTGTATAGTGTGCTCGGTTAAACATTCTCTCAAGATTTTTCACCTCTCGTGCCCGAGGTGACTATATAAAACGGTAGTGCGGGGTAACTACTTGACGGGTTTACTATCACCATATTCCGGTAAGTCTGGAAGCGGATAAAGGGTCTTTTTATCAAAAGAATCAAAGCTGAAATCTTTAAACGTAAAGGTGTAAACGTCCTTTTCAATGTCGGTCTTCGGGCGGCCGAGCTGGACAACTGTTTTTGTAGGGAGGTATGCTCCGATAGCTGTCTTTTCGCGGCTGGCAAATCGAACCGTAGCATTCTTCATACCTCCGGGCATCGGCAGGAAAAAGTCCGTGATGGTTACCTCTACGAGGTCCGTAAAACCCGTCGCTTTATTGATGTAGACCAACCATTGGTCGTAGTTTTTCTTATCGGTTCCATCTCCCCAGGTGAGGAAAACCAAGTTGTAACCCTTACCATCAAAAGTTGTCTCACCAGCATACCGAACGATGTCAGCTCCGAGAATTCGCATGGAGGATTCGGTTAAGTAGTGATAGGTTGCCAATCCCCATGGGTAGCGCTTTCCACTCCTCGTTTCTGCCTTTGCTACCGAGGATGCTTGATCATAAGCCTGGAAAGACTGGACACCTTCAATTTGTCCTTTTTTCTTGCCTTCAAGAAATTCCATCTGCCCGTCAAAAGTGTTGGCAGCGAAGCGCATCCGGATATCTTTATTCTTAGCTCCGGGAAGCGAATTCATCGGCATGGAGCCCCAAAGAGGGCTCCAGGTAAAGTGAGCAGTCAGGCCATAGGTCTCAATCGTTTTCAGGGCGGAGTAGCCCATTTTTTCATAGGTAAATTGAAGTAGGTCTCGCCCTTTTGCTTCTGCGTTGACGATTTGCTCGTCAACTAACTCTTCCGTCCGTAGGTTGGCAATCGCGCAGGAAGTAAGGAGTAGGCTAAAAAGCATCAAAGTGATCGTGAAAAAATTTAAACTTCGCATTGGTGATTTGTTTGCGACAAAGTTCCGCCGGGGTCAGTCACAAGGCTTGGTTAATCGGGTCAGGTGATTGTTTCTCTGGCCCATTATTGATTTTAGGTCTCACTTGCCTTGATTGATTTTTTGATAAATCAGCGCTGCGTCCTATTTTCACGTCATCATGACACAGAACCGCAGACAATTTATTTCCACTGCTTCCATAGGAGCAGGCACCCTCTTCATTCCTTCCTGGCTACGTGCTGGCTTTTCGGGCCGCAGCCCGAACGCACAAATCAATCTTGGCGTCATCGGTACGGGAAAGCAGGCCAACGGCCTGTTCAAGCGCTCCAGCCGAATGCCCGAAGCTCGGGTAGTGGCCGCCTGCGATGTTTACGCCTCCAATCTGGAGCGCTTTACGGCTACCGTTGCCGCCAGTTACGCCGAGCAGGCGGGCGGCGGTAATGACACGGCCCCGGCGACCTATTCCGATTACCGTCGCCTGTTGGATCATCCGGACCTGGACGCCGTCCTGATTGCTACCCCCGACCATCAGCACGCCCAGATGTGTATTGATGCGCTGGACCGTGGCCTGCACGTCTACTGCGAGAAACCCCTGGCACATACCATCGAAGAGGGCCGCGCCATCGTTGACGCCGTAAAGCGCAGTGGTAAGGTGCTACAAACCGGTAGCATGCAGCGCTCCATGCGCAGCTTTCAGCGCGCCGTGGAGTTGATCCGGGCGGGTTCGATCGGAGAGCTCAAAGAAGCTATCGTCAGTATCGGCGTACCGGCACGTTCTTTTGATCTTCCTGCTCAGCCCGTCCCCGAAGGCATGGACTGGAAAGCCTGGGTGGGCCCTTCCGTAAGCCGGCCCTTCAACAGCCAACTCTCTCCCGGCTCCGACCAACGAATGTGGGCCAAGTGGCGCGACTTTGCCGAATACGGCGGAGGCATGATCACTGACTGGGGCGCACATATGTTCGACATCGTGCAATGGGCTCGGGATAAGGACACCTCCGGGCCTTCGCAGTTTTTCCCACCCGGGGGCGATGCCCAGTTCGGCTTAACGATGTTTTACGACGATGGTTTCAAAGTTGAGCACCGACAGTTTGGGCGGGGTAATGCCGTCCACTTCGTCGGCTCAGAAGGCACCCTGGATGTGTCACGGGGATTCATTGACAGCAGCATCCCCGGCTTGGTGGGCTACAACGATACGAACGCCTCCATGGACATCAGCGCCAACGTTCTCCATTTTCAGAATTTCTATGATGCTATTCTCAGGGGGACGGACGTTAGCTGCCCGGCGGAGACGGGCCACCGAACTTCCAGCATGTGTACGCTAGCCAATATTGCCTACCGCCTTCGACGACCACTCATCTGGAATCCTGCCACCGAGCGGATTGCTAATGACCGGGCAGCAAACAAGTTATTGGGGCCGGCGTACCGTATGTCGTTGGGGTAAATACGCTCAGATTTTGGGTTAGTATCGGCTAAGTAAAACAAGTACTCATTGGTCTTTGCTACTTCAACGATACCGATTAAACCAGGCTACAATGTGGTCTACTTTCGTGATGAGTTGACTTGGGCGGTTAGCGATCAAGTGGTAGGCCCCCGGCACTTCTACCAATGCGGTCTCGATCTTACGAAGCTTTAGCGCATGGTAAAGTTGCTTGGCTTCTGAAAGCGGCGTTCGAAGGTCGGCCCCGCCCACCATGACGAGGGTTGGGGTCTCTACCTTACCGACCAGGGAAATGGGAGAAAACTTCCAATATTCCATCGGATTTTCCCAGGGCTGACCGGGATAACGAGAGTAGGCGTAGCCGTAGTAATTGTCAGCCGTAAGGGTTTTACTAATCCAGTTCATTACGGGCTTAATGACCGCAGCTGAGCGGAAACGGTTATTCTTACCGATCATCCAGGCGGTCATGATACCACCGGCGCTACCGCCGGTAACGAAGAGACTGTCTTCGGTGAAGTAAGGACGCTTCAGCAAATCATCCACCCCGTCCATTACGTCGTTGTAGTCCTCTCCGGGGTAATTGTGATAGAGCAGGTTGCCAAATTCTTCCCCGTAGCTTGTACTTCCCCGTGGGTTGGGGTAAAAGACCGCAAAACCAGCACTGGCGTAGAGTTGAATTTCCGGCGAAAAGTGGGGGCCGTAGCTGGAAATGGGACCACCGTGATTTTCCACCAAAATGGGACATTTCTCCTTTTCATCAAAGTCTGGCGGGTACACCACCCAGCCCTGAATGTCGCGTCCGTCCACGGTGGATTTGTACCAGACCTCTTCCAGTCTGCCGAGCTGGCGGTAGTTCAGCAGGCTTTCACTAACCCGGGTGAGTTGGCTGGGCGTTGCTCCTGCGCCAGACTGCACCGCCAACTCGGCGGGGTGATAGGGACTCGTCAGGGTATAAGCAATTCCCCCCCCCTTCGATACGGAATAAGAACCGCCACTATAGGGGCGGGCGACGGCAGTGCCCCCAACGTCCTTTACCAAAACTTCATGCTTACCCGCAAGAGTGGAGTAGCCCACCAGGGAAGAGCCTTCATCATCGTACTGAAAGAAGAAACCCTTGCCATCCGCACTCCAAACGAGCTCACTTATGGAGCGGTCCAGCTTCAGTGGAATTTCCTTTTTCCCGGATCCGTCCGTATTCATGAGGTAGACCCGGGTGAGCTGGTAAGTCTGCATTTTATCCGGATAGCCCAGGTAAAGCAACTGCTTTCCGTTAGGGGAAACAGCGGGGCTACGGTCCGGTCCGTCTCGATCCGTGAGGGGCGTGATGTCACCACTTTCCAGATTGAGGCGATAGATTTCTGAGTTGCGGAAGCGGTACTCCCAGTCCGCTATCCGATTGGCGGAGAAGATGAGTTCCCTGCTGTCTGGTGTCCACTGTGGGGTGCCGCGGTGGTGGTATTCGCCGGAGCTCACCTGGCGGGGAGTTCCTCCCTCCGCAGAAACGACGAAGTAGTGAGAAAAACCAGGGGCAAGGTAACCTGAGCCGTCCGCCTCGTGTTTGACGCGGGTAGTAATTCTTGGGGCGTCAGCCCAATCGGCGCCCTTGGGGGGCTTGGGGCCGCTGACCAGCGACAGTTCCCGGCCGGGCACGAATAGGGAGAAAGCTAGGTGTTGGCCGTCTGGAGACCAGCTTAGACCGGAGGGCGAATACTCCAACTGGGTTAGCCGGGCCTGGACGCCACTTTCCAGCCAGTAGACGTAAATTTCCGAGCCCTGGTCGCTACCACTCACAAAAGCAATGCGGCTTCCGTCGGGCGACCATACTGCCGTAGATTCGTTTACGTCGCGGCTAGTTAGTTTGCGGTGCCCGCTGCCGTCCGCACCGATTAACCACAGGCGGGAGCTGCGACGGTCTTTCATAATGTCCATCCCCCGGCGTTGGTACACGACCCAATCTCCGTCTGGCGAAATCTGTGGCGAACTCACCCACTCCAGCCCAAAGACATCCATCCGGGAAAAGGGTGTTTTATCCTGGGCCGTCAGAAGTAGAGAAATGAAGAGCAGCGATAACAGCAGAAGGTGCTTTAGTTTGGGCATAATAGCTTGGTTTGTCTGCTGGGAAAGTTACGATTTATAAGGGTTTGATCTGATAATACTCCAGATACTCAATTCAATAAAATCGCCTCCCCATATCCTAAGTCCTTCATCCGTTCCAGCTGGCTAGCAGCATCACCAACAATTAACCAGATCATCTCGTCGGGGCGGATGTATTGATTAGCCAGCTTACGAATATCGCCAACGCTCATGTTTCGTACGACGTCCTCCCGTTCCTTCACGTAGTTCGGAGACCAGCCATAGCTACCCACATTTTCCAACAGGTTCAGTTTAGCCCCCGAGGTTTCAAAGGCCCGGGCATTACTTTTGATCATGAAACTGCGGGTCGTTTCCAGGTCCGTCTCAGAGAACGTTTCTGGATAGTCCTCCAGGATTTTTTTAATGGTCTGCGTAGCCTCCAGGGTAACGTTACTGCGCACGCCGCTACCGATCATGAAATCGCCGACGTCCTTACTTCCGTCAAAACCAGAGCTGATGCCGTAAGTGTAACCCTTCCCTTCGCGTAGCTCCTGCGTTAGACGGGAGGCGAAGCTGCCGCCGCCCAGGATATAGTTCATCACTTCTGCGGGGTAATAATCCCCATCCTTTGCGGTCAGCGAGGGTGCACCGATGCGGAGGACTGATTGCTTCGCTCCGGGTACATCATAGAAGTAAACCTTTGCTGCATCCGGAGGGGTCGGGATCGGCCAGTCGGGGAAGGTGACGGCTTTGGCTTCCCATCCGGCCTTCAATTCATC